>CAKPJM010000087.1 GCA_934162625.1 uncultured Clostridia bacterium | reverse complement strand
ACAACATAATGTTGTACTTCTATTCCTGTAATTTCTCCTACTTTTTTCATGACTTTTTCAGGATATTTTCCCATATATAATGAATTTATTTTTCCATCAACGGAGTTATCTACTCGGGTATCTCTAGGCACTGATAATAGTGCAATATCTCTTGTGTTAGGATTATATTGTCCAAGCATTATAAAGTCTGTTAAATGGCCATTCACACCCATAAACAAGCATGTAAAACACTCTTCTTCAACTTCTTTTGTATCAATGATTACTCCCGGGATTTTACCTGTATCTCCACTCATACCTTCTTTTATGTCTGCTTCCCATCTTTTATATAATGTAGCCCCTATGATTCCTGCTACTGACATTACAACTAATATAACAATGACTAATAAAACTTTTAATATAGTTTTTATAACATTTTTCATCTAAAGGTCTCCTTTTTATACATACTGTAAATCTTAGTAATTATATCAGATAATTACTATATTCTCAACAAATTAACCAAATTTCAACAAAAATTCACATTTGTTTATTATATTTTATACAAAACTTTAAAATATTAAACTAACTAACAAATTATTTTCATACATAAATCCTATAATCATTGATGCTTTGATTGCGTCTACAACTGGTGTTATTGGAACTATGGTGATTACAAAAGAAATTATTACCAAAATAACATATATTCTAAAAAGTCCAAGTATAAGTCCAAGTATAAGTCCTGTTAAATTATTGATCTGTTTTAAAAACGGAATGCTCATTATTCCATTGCATACCAAACAAATCACAAATAATATTATTCTTACAGCCAAATATATAATTACCCATGATAATATTTTTAGTATTATTTCTTTCGAATTTTCTATAACTGTGTTTTTGGCATTTTCCTTATATTCTTCTAAACCGACAAAGTTTTTTATGTTTTCCGGCAAATCTTTTAATACATTTTCCATGTTGTTTTCTTCGCTGTCTTGTTTAGTCTCGTCACTTTTTATTTCTTCTTCATCAGAAGATGGTTTTAGTGCAGTTGTTAATGTGCTTTCAAGCCATTCATCAATATCAGTATTATCTTTTATAATTTGCACACCAGTATCACATAATGCAAAAGCTAATGCAATTGCAACAAATGTCGAAATAAAACCAAAAAACGTTTTTACAAATCCTCTTTTATATGCAACAAAAGCACATATTAATACGATTAAAATTCCAATTAAATCAACATAATTAAACACCTTGCTTCACCTCTATATCTTTATAAACTCTATTTTATCTCTAAAAATTAGGCCTATCATATTCGTATTATCAAATATAACTAAAGACTTTAAATCTCTAGAAATATCACATTTTTTCACTAACTTTCCATTAGTATTTATAACTAATAACTCATTTTGCATAGCAACAACTATAATATTATTCATTGCTTTAATTTGCTTTGGTAAATCATAAAGCTCATATTCTTTTTTATCTAACTGATTTCCGTATGAATATATACATAGCTTATACTTTACATCAAAGAGTCCTTTTTCTTCTTTTTCAAGGGCCACAACGTTTTTACAATTTTCTATTGTTATATTCATAGTGCTTGGATAGCTGTATTTTAACATTTCTACTATTTCATCATTTTTTATGATTTTAACGCTCG
>CAKPJM010000086.1 GCA_934162625.1 uncultured Clostridia bacterium | reverse complement strand
AGAGAAATATAATACAGACTCATTAAGATTCCATATTATAAACAATGGACCAGAAAAGAAAGATACAAACTTTACAATTGAAGAATTTGAAAGAACACACAACAACGAAATATTAAATAAATTTGGAAACCTAGTAAATAGAACATTAAGATTTAAAGAATTAACACAAATACCAAATGGCAAATTAGATGAACAAGCAAAAGCAGAGATAGAAAAAACATACAAAGAGGTTTCAAACTTAATAGAAAACCTAGAATTTAGATCTGCAACTGAAAAAGTTATGGAGCTTGTAGAATATGCAAATAAATTTTATGATGAAAGTAAACCTTGGATTCAAAAGAAAGAAGATATAGAAGGATTTAATAACACAATATATACATGTGCAGTAATTATAGCAAACTTATCTAATTTATTTGAGCCATTTATGCCAAAATCATGTGAAAAAATAAGAGAATACTTGAAAATACAAAACCCACAATGGAGTTTTACATCAATAGAAGATGGCATAAAATTAGAAAATATAGAACCATTATTTACTAGAATATAAATAAAGTATTGAAAAGAATATAAAAATCATGCTAAAATAAAAGCATGATTTTTATATTGTGAAGGTGAAGAAAATGAAAGATACAATAATAATAGTAGAAGGACCACAGGGCGCTGGAAAAACAACATTTACAAATTATTTAAGAGAAAAAATGAGTGCAACAGACTTATATAGATTAACAGGAATAAAAGATAAAACTGAAACAGGACATAAAAAAATAGAAAAGAAATATTTAAAATTGCTAGAGTATATAGAAGCATGTGAAGATGTGAATATGATTTTTGATAGAACATTTTTTACAGAAGAAATATATGGTAGACTAGGATACAAGCCATATTCTTTTGATGACACATATAAAATGTTATTAGAAAAATTGGACAATTTAGACTTTAATATATATTTAGTAGTCTTATATTTAGAAGATACATCAGTATTTGAAAAACGTATAAAAAGGGACAAACATCAATATCAAGCATTTAATGTAGAAAGTAGCATAAAACAACAAAACGAATACTTAAAACTAGCAGATGAAGTAGAAAAAGATGCAAAAAATATTAAAGTAATAAGATTTAATGCAGACAATAATGAAACATTTACAAAACAAATAGATGAACAATTTGGATATTTATTTAAATAAAGGATAGTTATGGAAAAGATAGGATTTTTCGGAGGATGCTTTAATCCTCCAACAAATATACATATAGAATTAGCTAATAATTTAATAACAACTAAAAAATTAGATAAAGTTATTTTTATTCCAGTAAATGACACATATATAAAAAATGGGTTAATATCAGCAGAACATAGATTAAATATGTTAAAGTTAGCAATAAAAGATTATAACAATTTAGAAGTAGATGATATAGAAATACGAGAAAATAGAAAATTGTTTGCAGTAGATGCATTTGAACTTATCAAGCAAAAGTATTCTAAAATTTGCGAACCTTTTTTTATAATGGGTTCAGATAATTTCGAAAAAATAAGTAGTTGGAAAGATTATAACAAAATAAAAGACCAGCAATATATAGTTGTAAAAAGAAATAAAAATGAAATTTCATCAACCCAAATAAGAAAAATGATAGCAAACAATAATAATGAAGTACAAAAATATTTATCAAAAGAAATATATGAATATATAAAGAAAAATGAATTGTATAAATTGTAATTTGCTTAACTTTTTATTTGCGCTATGTTAAACGGGCTATAAGTCTAAGCTGACTCATTCTTTGTCGG
>CAKPJM010000085.1 GCA_934162625.1 uncultured Clostridia bacterium | reverse complement strand
CACCAGGAGTGATTAATTTAAAATTACAATCATCATAATAAATTTTTTTAAATAAAACATATAACCAATAAGGACCTTCATACCACCAATGTCCATAAAGTTCAGCATCATAAGGGCACACAACAATAGGGGGAACATCCATAAACTTTGTTAAGTCATTAATCTGATTTACTCTAGAGTCTAAAAAATGACCTGCTTGTTTTTCAGCTGAATCTTTTGCCCATTGTACATTATAATAGTCTTTAAATTCTGTTTTACCAGTAATTCTATGATACTTAATACCAGTGTTTACACGAACGCCATTTTTTGCGATATATGGTTTAATATAATCATAATCTGCGTCATAACCAATATCTCTATAAAATTCTCTATAATTAAAATCACCAGGATAGCCACAAATAGAGCTCCACACTTGTTTAGAACTTTCTATATCACGACCAAATGCAACTATACCTTCAGGAGACACAATTGGAGTAAAAGTGCCATATATAGGAGTAGGGTCTGCAAATAAAATACCATGTGATTCAGTAATAATATATTCAATACCAAACTCTTTTAAATATTTGTCGGCTTCTGGAACATAACCACATTCTGGAAGCCAAATTCCTCTAGGTTTTTTACCAAAGTATTTTTCATATGTTTGAACACCAACAGCAATTTGTGCCTTAACTGTTTTTTCATTAACATATAGAATTGGAAAATATCCATGAGTAGCTCCACAAGTAATTATTTCTAAAACACCTATGTCTTGAAAATGCTTAAAAGCTTCTATTAAGTTACATTTATAAATATCTTTAAAAACATGCAAATCATTTGAATATCTATCTAAATAATAATGAGATAATTCATTTAATCTTTTATCATAAGCAGTTCTTACAATTTCTTTCTTACAAAGTTCAATATGTTTTTTTAAATATTTTATATATCTATTTTGTAATAATTTACTATCAAACATAGAAAGAAGAGGAGGGGTAAGTGACATTGTTATTCTAAAATCAACTTTCTCTTCCTCTAATTTTTTAAAGTTTAATAATAGTGGAATATATGTTTCTGAGATAGCTTCAAAAAGCCATTCTTCCTCTAAATAATCTTCACTTTCTGGATGATGTACAAAAGGTAGATGAGCATGTAATATGAAGCTTACATATCCTTTTTCAGTTTTCATTATTTTCTCCTTTGTTCTTACATAAAACTAGATGTAGGATTATTAATATCAAATATGTTTTCATCTTTATATATTTCTTTGTATAAAGATGTTAAATTATATATTCTTCCAAAATATTTAATAAATTCTAAATTAGCAACATCTTTTGAATATGTTTTATTTGTTTTTACATCTCTATAATAAAGAGTTTTTTGAGCCTTCTCAAAAAGAACATGACCGTTAGGCGACTCGATTTTATTAGAAGAAGTTACATATAAATAATCATTTGGAATAGATACATTATTTCCTTTTGATCTTCTTCCAAGCTCAACAACATATTCACATTTTTCATCATTAATATTAAAATACCAACAGTTTGCAAAATCATTTATCTCAATCTCAAAAGTATAATTCATTGTAACATTATGTATTATTAGAACAGGTTTAGTCGTGTTAAAAAAGTCCTTGCCGTATTGCTTAATATAGTTTTTTCTGTCTTCATCTGAAATATCCCAATACACAAAAAGTGTCTTTGGAGTTTGAGCTAAAACCTTTACAATTGTTTGATTGTATCTATAAGGTAGATCATAATATTCTAATAAATTAACTTTAGAAGCTGGTGATTTTTTTGTATTCTTTTTAGATGATGTTTTTTTAGATTGTGCTTTAGTAGATGTTTTTTTACTAGGAGCTTTTTTGGAAGTTTTTGAAACAGTAGCATTAGTAGAC
>CAKPJM010000084.1 GCA_934162625.1 uncultured Clostridia bacterium | reverse complement strand
GTTTGTAAAAATTAATAGTGTTATCTTTGAACAAATTAATGAAAAATAAATTTTTCATTAATCCGACAAAGAACGAGACAATTTAAATTTAAACTTCGTTTAACATAGAGCAGACTAAAGGAATAATAATTCTAATTTATTTATAAAAACAATAGATTTATTGACTAAAAAAATAAATTGATATAATATATCAATAGGTTAATATAGAAAGGAGAATTGAAGTGGGAAACAAATATGATGAGGCTAGAAGTATATTAGAAAAATACAATCAAAAACATTTATTATCTCAATATGATAAATTAGATGATTCTAAAAAAGAATACCTGTTAAATCAAATCTTAAATATTGACTTTGAACAGATAGATGAACTATATAATCAAACCAAAAAAGAAATAGAAATAGGAAATGACTTAATTGAGCCAATAGACTATATAGAAAAGGAAAAAATATCTAAGGATAAAAAAGAAGAGTATTTAAAAAAGGGAATAGAAGAAATAAAAAAAGGAAAACTTGCTGTGGTTACAATGGCAGGAGGGCAAGGAACAAGACTTCGGACATAATGGACCTAAAGGAACATATATATTAAATGTAAAGCCTAATCCTAAGTCTTTATTTGAAATATTATGTGATAATTTAAAAAGGGCAAAAGAAAAATATAATGTAATAATTCCATGGTATATAATGACAAGTAGAGAAAATAACGCTCAAACAGAAGAGTTTTTTGCTAAAAATAATTATTTTAATTATCCAAAAGAAGCAGTAAAATTCTTTATACAAGGAGAACTTCCTATGGTCAATACAGAAGGAAAAATTCTTTTAAATGAAGAAGGAATAATCAAGGAAGCAGCAGATGGCCATGGCGGTATTTTTGAAGCAATGTTTAAAAACAATGTTGTTAAAGATATGCAAGAAAAAGGTGTAGAATGGATTTTTATAGGTCCTGTAGATAATCCACTTGCAAATATGGTAGATGAAATATTAATAGGAATATCAAAAGAAAATGGAGTTTTAGAAGCTGGAAAGTCATTAGTAAAAGCAAGCCCAGAGGAAAAAGTAGGAGTATTCTGCAAAAAAAATGGAAAGCCGAGTGTAATTGAATATACAGAAATAACAAAAGAAATGGCAAATGCGGTGGATAATAATAACAACTTAATATATGGAGAATCACATATAAATTGCAATATGTTTAATATAAAAGGAATAGAAATTATAGGAAATAAAAAACTTCCATATCATAGTGCCTTTAAAAAAGCGACATATTTAGATGAAAATGGAAATGTTATAAAACCAGAAGAACCAAACGCATATAAATTCGAAAGTTTTATATTTGATGCATTTAATAAGTTAGATGAGATGTTAGTTTTAAGAGTAAAAAGAGAAGAAGAATTTGCACCGGTAAAAAATAAAGAAGGTGTAGATAGTGTAGAAACAGCAATAGAATTGTATAATAAATATTATAAAAATTTGTAAGAATTGTAATTTGAAATGCAGTGAGAGGTGAGAAGTGTGAAAAATATAGAAAGACCTGTGAAAATCTTATTTTTAAAATCACACATCACACATCCTACTATACACATCCATTGTATTAGACTATAATTTAATATATATAATTAGGAGGAATTTATGGAATATTTAAAAAAATACCAAGAATGGTTGGAAAATAACGAAATTGATGAAGAGACAAAAAAAGAATTAAAAGAGATAGCAGGAAATGATGAGGAAATAAAAGATAGTTTTTATAAAGATCTTGAATTTGGTACAGCAGGTCTTAGAGGAGTTGTAGGCGCAGGAACAAATAGAATGAATAAATATACAGTAGGAAAAGCAACTCAAGGATTAGCAAATTATATTATAAAAAATAATGGACAAGAAAGAGGAGTAGTAATTGCGTACGATTCAAGAAATATGTCACAAGAATTTAGTAAACTTGCTTGTTTAATATTAAATGCAAATGGAATAAAAACATATAGATTTGAATCTTTAAGACCAACACCAGAATTATCTTTTTCTGTAAGATATTTAAATTGCATTTCTGGAATAGTTATAAC
>CAKPJM010000083.1 GCA_934162625.1 uncultured Clostridia bacterium | reverse complement strand
ATTAATATCCATCTAGAAGGATTTAAAAAACTTGGTGCTTCAGTAGAAGAAAAAAATGATAAATATACAATAACTGCAGAACATCTAAAGGGAACAAAAATATATTTAGATGTTGCATCAGTTGGAGCTACAATAAATCTTATGATAGCGGCAACAAAAGCAGAAGGCATAACAACCATAGAAAATGCTGCAAGAGAACCAGAAATAGTCAATGTTGCAACTTTCTTAAATAGCATGGGAGCAAACATTAAAGGCGCCGGAACAAATGTTATTAAAATTAAAGGTGTAGAAAAACTAACAAAAGGTTTTGCAGAAATAATACCAGATAGAATAGAAGCTGGAACATATGTTATAGCAGGAGCATTAATTGGGGATAATTTAAAAATAGACAATATTATACCAGAACATCTAGAATCATTAACATCAAAACTTAAAAATGCAAATGCAAACATAGAAATTGGACCAGATTATATCAACTGTAACAGAAGCGATAAATTATCAGCAGTAGATATAAAAACTTATTATTTTCCTGGTTTTCCAACAGACTTGCAACAACCATTCTCAGTATTTTTAACTCAATGTAAAGGAACATCTCATATTGAAGAAAATATATGGGAAAATAGATTTATGCACATTCCTTATTTAAATAAAATGGGTGCAGAAGTAAAACTAAAAGATAAATGTGCAAAAGTAAAAGGACCTACTTCACTAAAGGGTAAAAAAGTAAAAACAACAGACTTGCGTGCTGGAGCAGCACTAGTTATAGCGGGATTAATCGCTAGTGGCAAAACCACAATTGAAGAGGTAGAACATATTTTAAGAGGTTATGAAGGAATAATAGAAAAATTAACCAATGTGGGAGCGAATATTAAATTAATAGAAAAATAATACTTGCATATAATTAATTAATTTGATACAATATACAAGAATTAGTTAATTACTATGGTTTGATAACTAGCCATGGCGAATGGACAAGAAAGGAGTAAAGTTATGAAAAAAGCAATCCATCCAGAATACAAAGAAACAAAATTTATTTGTTCTTGTGGTAATACTTTTACTGCTTTATCAACAAAAGAAGAAATGCATATAGATGTATGTTCAGCTTGTCATCCATTCTATACAGGAAAACAAAATAATTCTAATGCTAAAGGTAATGTAGAAAAGTTTAACAAAAAATATGGACTTAAAAAAGAAGCTTAGTCTTCTTTTTTTTTATAATTTAAGATATAATAAAAAAGAGGTGTTAAAATGAAAATAGGTATTGCATCAGACCATCGTGGTTATGAATTAAAAAAAGAAATAATAGAAAATATTAAAGATATAAAAGACTATGGAACATTTAGCGAAGAAAGAGTAGACTTCCCTGATTATGCAAAATCTTTAGGAGATGCTATAAATAATAAAGAAATAGATCTAGGAATAGCAATATGTGGAACTGGTATTGGTATTTCCATTGCACTAAATAAAATAAAGAATATTATGTGTGCTAAAATAGATTCTATAGAAGATGCTAAAATGGCTAAAGAACATAATCATGCTAATGCTATAGCATTCAAAGCATCAACAGATCTAAATACAGCACTTAAAATGATAGATACATTTATAAATACAAAATCAAATAATGAAGAAGCATATTTAAGAAGAATAAATAAAATAAAAGAGTTAGAAAACAAATGAATATAAAAATTATAGTATATGTAGTAAATCTATTATTAGTATTAATTGGATTAAGTAGTGTTAATATAAATTCAATATTTAAAAAAAATAAAATAATTGAAGCTAGAATTTTATATTTTATAATAGTATTTATTATGACATACTTATTAACAAATTTCGTTTATGATTTTATAAATGTTTCAAAAATATTTTAAAAAATGTATAGAAACCTCATTAATTGCCAAACTTTTAATGAGGTGATTTTTATGTTAAAAAGATTTATTAGTAAATATTTTGTAGAAAGTGCATTAGTATTAGTATTAACAATATTATGTATGGTAAGTTTTATATTTGCAAGACAATATGAAAGAGCAAATAAAAATGATGAAAATATAATATATACATCTGAAGAGATCTTGCCAAATAATACAACTCCTGTAGTAAAAGAAGAAAAAAATGAAATATCAGTAATAAGACCTTATGATAGTAAGGATATAAAAGTAGTAAAAAAATATTATGATTCAACAAGCAAAGAAGACCAAACAGATGCAATAATATATTATGAGGGAACATATATCCAAAATAAAGGAACAGACTATGCTGGAAG
>CAKPJM010000082.1 GCA_934162625.1 uncultured Clostridia bacterium | reverse complement strand
ACCATATACCGTTCCGCCTATCATTTTCTTTCAAACTTAATCACTATGCTCGGAAAACTTTGTTTTTTTATAGAGAGAAAAAATTCCCATAGCAATTAACACAACTATAAAAAATGACCCTACACTGAATGCAAGCCATGGTGAATAATTAGCAATACTGATAATAGAGCTGCCTATGGATGAAGATTGCACAAACCATCCCCATACGGATAGTAACAAAAGACCAACCAGAAGGAAATTAGTCCACCATACGACAGGATACCTTTGAAAGATGTTTGCTCTTTCAGACTGATTTGCTTTGAAATTAAGTTTGGTCATTTTTCCAACACAATAAAGAAATATAAATATCATATTTGAAACACATATTCCCCAAATCAAGCCGATACTTATAACTTTAAATAATGGAAAATTGATATTCTCAAATATACCATCTAGTGAACTAATACTGCCAAAAATCAGAAATGCAAGTGCGGTAAAGATACCAACCATCGTGATCATCTGCGTATTCATTTCTTTGGACATTTCTTCTTTGTATGCAGCAATTCTCTTTTGGAATTTTTCATCATATTCAGCATCGGACTGTTTGAGCATTGTATACTGTTGACTTGCAAGCGTGACATGATCCCAAATTTTTAAAACTACTCTGCGTGCATCATCAACGCTTTCCGGAGTTTGCTTTCCTATTAATGCCGCTTTCTTGGCTAGAATATTATTTTCGTCCTCGACATATTGAATTAAGCAATCCAAATTCGATAAAAGAGTGCCTGCGGGATCTTCTGTTCCATCACTACAACTATAGTGTGCATAAATAATATTACTTATTGTTGAATAGAGAACTCTATCATAGTTATTGATATATCTTACTAGTTCATCGAAATCCTTCTGGGAAATAAAGCTTTCGTTTGGCCTATCTAGCTGCTCAAAAAATTTTTTCAGCGATGCCTCCATCTCTTGCATTCTGCCACTATGATAGTTAATTTGGGGTGTAGACGGATCCGATTCAGCCTTTTCAATCTTAATTGTAGCCGCCATATGTGTTACCCCTCCTTAAAGAAGGATCTGATACTTTCATTTGAAATTGGTGCGCCACTATATTTGTGATAAGCTGACAGCCAAGGCGATTGCTTGTGGGTTATTTCAACAAGTCTTGATGCTGAGTATTTAGCACAGACCTCAATGATATCGTCTGCAAGAGATTTATCGTTTCCATTAAATGGGCAATAATCATCACCAACTATGCTTGGAATACTTGCACTACCATAGACCTTATAACGATGATAGACTTCTGGAACTACTGGCCCAAAATCCCACGCCTCAATTCCTTCTCTGAAGCAAGCTACGTTCCGAGATACAAGAAATTCTGCTTGAAGGAAATAAAGCATTTTTTGCAGTTTGAGATTACTTATAGATTTTCCTAGTCGATTACACTGTAATATAATATATTTAGCTACACTTACAGCCGAATACATAGCACCATATCCTCCAATTTTTTACGAAGTTAATTTGCTATCATTTTGGCATGAAAATGATGCCGCCCCTAACTTCTATGCTTTTCAATTTGATAGTTGCAACCAATGTGCTGTTCCAGCGTCTAGCCAACCGCTGCCACACATATGTTTTATCGCTGCAACAGTTTATGCAGCATCAGTACCGTTATACTATCGCTAGGCTTCCACTTTTAGGAAATATGAGACTCAATGCTCAATCAATATTTCCATTTTAGCAAGCCCAAGTATACTGTATCATAAAATCATAGTATTTTCAAGATAAACTGAAAAAGCGACCGTAATCAATCAAACATTCGATTGTTGTGCCTTTTGGCTTATGTGTCACTCTCTGTACCGCCTTGGAATTTGAACGTCATCCTCCCATTATGGTGAACATTCACCTTATCGATTGTAGTCAGCCATATAATTCTAAGGGCAATATTCTTTTTAGAAAGATCTAACGCGGTAGCCTTATGAGCAAAATTTGAATTGTAGCAATTCAAAGCAGCTTCCTATAAATCAAAAGCACCAACAATCTGATAACCAGCATTTTGAAAACCTAATGACATGCCTCCGCAGCCACAAAACAAATCAATCGTTCGCATTATCTTACCTCGCAAGTGTGACTAATTCGCAGTCATCATAGCATAAAAAATCCAAAGGCGTCAACTTATATTATATAAACACTTTTCAATTCGTGCATCTTGTTTATTGTTTAGCAAATTAAACCGGCAGTCTCACGTCCCTTTTTCTTGGACCGCCGGCGTACTTCCCACCTACCTTTCACATTAGGAGGA
>CAKPJM010000081.1 GCA_934162625.1 uncultured Clostridia bacterium | reverse complement strand
CTGTCAAGATATGTGGCATACTTTCCGTCAACAAACTCCTGCTCTCCCTCATCATAATAATCTCTGCTCAATACCGGCGGTACATTTATCGCAGTGTAATTCGTCTGCATGATAGTTGTCTCGAGTTCCGCAGACCTATGCGTATGTCCGCTGAATACAACTGACTGAGGATACTTAGAGAACACTTTATCTATATTATTTTTTGCCGTTGCCCAGTCTGCACCGGGTTCCAGTTTTTTGACAGAGCCGTATATTTTGCTCTCGGCAATCGGTCCGTGCGTTCCGACAAAAACATACTGTTCGGGATTTTCCGATGTTATCTCGGAGAGCATATCATCAAGCCATTTCAAAGTTTCATCTTTGAAGATGTTAGGGTTATAGTCCTCTGTCTCCACATAAAGAAAACTATATTTAACTCCGTTCTTCTCCACATCCATTCTGATGTTGCCGTTATCTCTGTCGCTTTTTTCGGAAAAATCCGATGTAAGTCCGTAATTTTCAAATATATCATACCATTCGTCTGCACGCATACTGCAATAGTGTTTCTGCCGCCAGCATGTATCGTGATTTCCCATACCCACCAACAGCTTTGGCACATTGCCCTTTCCGAATATATCTTCAAATATAACCTGTGTGCTCTGACCGAATGTTATCGCTTGTTCTTTACAACCAATGCTGCTGTAATCTCCGCACATCATTACCGCGTCAAGTTCTCCGCCGGATATATCACGCAGGTCGGCAACCGCTGAAGCATAGCCGACAAGCTTATCTGTGATATCATCTGCCGAATAATGTGTATAAGATATGTGCACATCCGATATTATAGCAAATTTCATAAGTATATTTTTTTCATCAAACATATATAATTACCCCTTTCCAATACATATTGATATTACATTTCACAAAAACATACAAGTGCCAACCAGGCACATTGCTATACTTAATATCAGCCGCACGGATATTTTTTCTCTGAAAAACAATATACCGACGACAGATGAAAAAACAATAGTTCCTCCGGTGATCAACGGATACAAAACGGTTGCCGGCAGATTTTTCGCTCCGCTTAACTGTAAAATATATGACAGCCCGCTGAGCAATGTTGACAGCACAATCAAAAACACACCACACGCAAAACCGCATTTATCATGTTCTCCGGCGGCTGCATCCTTTTTGCCGATTTTCACTACCAGGTATGCTGCTGCGGCAATAATGCACTTTGCAACGCCTGTTGCAACAACAAATTCCGTTTCCGATATGCAAAAATACAGTTTTTCTACCTGATGCATTTTCCCTGCAACACTGCTTATTCCGTTTAAGAAAAATATGATTACACACAGGGCGACGATATGCTTGTCGGGAACTTTTTTGTCATTTGCGGTGAGTACTATTGCAAGTATAATCAGCACAAGCCCCGCAATATGCAGAACCGACAGTTTCTCGTGAAGAAACAATACTCCCCACACATAAGGAACAAACATTCCACCGCACATCAAAAACAAGGTGTAAAAAGCCATACTGCCCGATTTAAGCACCCTGAACCCAAGTATATTATAGCTCATTATACTGAGCGCAACTATACTCGCCATAAGCGTCGAATATAATGAAAACTCAAACTTAAATCCGTTTATCGCAAAGAATATTACCGCAGTGAACAATCCCATAAGCGCATTAAACTTAAGCCCCGTTTCCAATGATGTTCCGTACCTCTTTTGATAAATTTTATTGACGGCGAAATCAATCGCAAGTAAAACCACTGCGACTATCACCATTAGATAATACTTCATTGTATTTAACCACCCTGTTTATATAGGTCTGCACTCAAATTTTTCGTCAGTTTTTTCAACATACTTGTCAGCAGCAGCGGCGCAGTTTACATCTTTGAACCTTGTATATCCGTCTGTCCAGGTCTTAACAAGCATTTTGGCTTTATTATTTGAAAAATCGACATTATCAAAATCTATCATTTCAAAATTTGCCGCCTGCAAAAATTCCACATCTTCAAAACCGTCTCTCATAGAGATTTTGCAGTTTTTCATGCTCAGCGTAACCTTGTCGTATTTGTCGCCGTACAAAATTGACGGCATCGAGAGCCCGTTTGCCGTAACATTTTCAAAAGAGATTGAATCAAGCGGTCTGTTGAGCTGCCACAGCTCATTACCGGAATAATTGTAATGCAGAAGTTTATCCGCATTATCCACCACGCAATCTGAAATAACGATATTGCCAGGTCTATTGGGAATATATGCTGTATAATCTCCGTAATATGTGAACACACTGAGCATATTATTTCTGTGTCCATCAATATCGGGTTTGATGCCGTTTCTCTTTTCTTCGTCCAACAGACTGCCCCTGAAGAAATATC
>CAKPJM010000080.1 GCA_934162625.1 uncultured Clostridia bacterium | reverse complement strand
GTGCGATAACGATGCAATTGCCATGAAAGAATTGATTATCAAAGAGCAACACAACTGCAAAGCAACGGGATATTGGAAAACAAATAGCGTAAAATATAATTTTTTACTGATTGCACATGAGTATTTGTTCGTGTTTAGAAAATAAAAATTTACACCAAACCTCGCTCATTAAGTCCTTCAAAAAGCATTCTTCGTCCAGAGTAATTCCAGTAAGCACAATCTTGCTCCATAAACAACCATTTAATAGCCAACAGAATTATTTGGATGGGATGTTCTGTTCCTTCATGATCGCAAAAGTATGCATTGATTTGAGACAAATCAGCATCAATGCAGTTGTAAATTTCTACAATTGCATTTCTTACTGTATTATACTCTTCAGGGTATGTGTTTAAGCAATATGTCAAAGCGTTAAAGATATCCTGATGACTGGGATTGCTGTATCGTCTGTTCTTTTTGAAATACATGCCTTTTACATTAACCGTAAAGTCAAATCCCTTGTTCAATTGTGTAGGTCGTTTGAGGTAAATACCATAATTTCCATATGTTTCAACATTATATTGATATCGTGACGCATTATTTTCTCGACCGGTGCCAGGGAGTTCATTCAGAAAACAGGATATAAGTTCTACTCTCATTTGAGTTCGATTACTTACGGGCAATTCATAATCTACAATGTGTGATGGCATAATTTATTCCTCCAAAAATAATTTATATGTTTCAATTCCAAGTGCATCGGCAATACGCTGTATATTTTCTAACGAAATGCTACGGCGGTAACACTCGATAGCACTAATATAAGTACGGTGCATACCGCACTTTTCGGCGAATGCTTCTTGAGATATTCCCATAGCCGTACGATATTTTTTTAAGTTATGACCAAATACTTTTATAATATCCATAGTTGCAATCCTCCATAATTTATAGTATAATAGGAGTGAATACAAAAAGTCTACATACAATAAGTTTCTGTACATAATCACAAAGTGAAAGGATGGTGATAAAATGGGACGAAACAAAGCTCCATCGGATAATACAGTTAGAATTTTGTGCGGAAAAGCAGCAGGTATGTGTGAGTTTGAAGGTTGCAATAAGCGCCTCTTTTATGATGGTGTGACATTGTCAAATTTTAACAACGCATATGTAGCACACATTGTTGCTTCAAGCGCAAATGGGCCTCGTGGAGATAAAATTTTATCTCCCCAGTTGTTTGACAAACTTGAAAATCTTATGCTAATGTGTGCTGACCATCACAAACTAATTGACACTAATGTTGATGAATATCCCGTTGAAAGATTAAAAGCAATGAAAGCGGCGCACGAAGAAAAATTGGACAGAATTTGTTCTTTATTTAATGTTCCCAAAACTGAAATTGTTAGATTTGCTTCACCAATAAAAGGAACTCAAGCAGCTAATATTGATTATAACTTAGCAGCAAAAGCAGTCTTGCCGAACAAACACCCTGCATCTCCGTATGGAATTCAAATGCCTATAAAATCTTCTTATAAATATAAATCAAAAGAGTACTGGGATGACTGTACCAATCAGCTCGAATATCAATTTCAAAACGCATTATATAACCCTTATATTCAATTACATAGGTCAAATTTCTCAATATTCCCAATTGCTCCAATACCGTTAATTATTAAACTTGGAGAATTGATTGGCGATAAATTACCTTGTGATATTTATCAAAAAACACGAGTTCCAGACACTTGGAAGTGGCAGTCTGTTGAATTAACAAATACATTTACAATAGAAAGTAAAGAATACAATCAATAAAGTGAAAGTGTTGCCCTTGTTGTATCTCTTACTAATGAAATTTCAGATGATAGAATTCCTCAAATAGATAAATATAGAGCAATATATAAAATAACGGCATCAAAATTAGAAGTTGACTGTATCAAAAGCATTTCCGATTTAAGCGCTTTTTGGCATATATATCAGAGTGTTTGTGAAGAGATTTTAAATCTTTACGGAAGAAATGTTGGAGTGCACCTATTTCCTGCGGTACCCGTATCGGCCGCTTTTGAAATTGGGCGAAGATATATGGCTAATACTTATCCGAAAATAAACATTTACGATGAATGTGACGGTTTTTTTGAAACACTTATTTTAGGAGATTAAATTATGACTGAAAAAGAAAAAATGTTGAATAATTATCTATTACGAATTGCTTCGAATCTAGATATATCTGAAACAATGAGAGAAAAAGCAGAAACAAGCTATCGTGCAGTAGGTCAATGGTTAGGCGATTGCGATGATGATTCTGAAGTTAAAATTATGCCTCAGGGTTCGTTTTACTTGGGTACAGTTATTCGTCCAGTATCTGATGCTGATGAATATGATATAGATTTAGTTTGCCTTTTAAAAAATGCAAAATATAAATCAGAAGCTGAAATAAAGAATATTGTTGGTAACCGCTTAAA
>CAKPJM010000079.1 GCA_934162625.1 uncultured Clostridia bacterium | reverse complement strand
AGTTATATTCTAGATAATGAAGCAACTAAAGATATAGCAGAAAGCATAGATAAAATGAAAAGTGAAATATTAAAAAAACAAAAGGACTTTTTAAATAGTAAAAGAATAGAAAATCATGTTTATGAGATGTCTGAAAATGGAAAGGACAGGGCTTGTTTATTTGATATCACAAATAATAATGATGAAGAGATTGAAGAAATTAATTTTCCACGAGAATTATTAAAAGATGCAAAAGAAGGAGATTTATTTGTTTATAAAAATGGAGAATATCAAAAATATATAAAATAAAATATAGTGTTATCAAATTTTTATGTCTAAAGTATTGACAAAATAAGGAAAAACAGATATAATATATATCGTTGATATGGCGATGTAGCTCAGTTGGCTAGAGCACGCGGTTCATACCCGCGGTGTCGAGAGTTCGAATCTCCCCATCGCTACCATCATATATAAAATAAAAAATAGAGAATAAAGGGTATAATATATATCTATCACAAGAGGAGGGAATAAAAATGGCACAACCAAAAAGAAGATGGTCAAAAGCAAGAACACACTTAAAAAGATCAACATGGAAATTAGAAACACCAAAATATGCAAAATGTTCAAACTGTGGTGAAACAGTATTACCACACACATTATGCTCAAACTGTGGATACTATGATGGAAAACAAATCATAGAGAAAAAAGAAAATAACGACTAATAATTATCCACCTAAGGAGGAGTAGCAAATGCAAATATTAAAAAGTATATTAATTATAATTTATTTTATAATAGGTTTAGTATTAATAGTATTAACAATGATACAATCAAAAGATGATGCAGGGTTATCATCAACAATAACAGGTTCATCTGCAAATAACTTCTTTGAGAAAAACAAAGGTAATACCAAAGAGGGAAGACAGAAAAAATGGACTATTATATTAGGGTTGGTGTTTGTAGTTTTATGTCTTACACTAGCAACAATATATGGATTAAAATAATAAATTATAAAAGACTATTTCATATTAAAATGGAATAGTCTTATTTTTTATAAAAATGTGTCGTATTTTGTCGAACGATTTTTCTTGACAATCAATAAAAAACTGGTATAATAGAAACATATTAAATCAATACAAATTATGGAAGGCATAAAAAGTTTTATTCTTTAAAACAAAAATCCAAAAAACAAAAAAATAGAAAAGTAAGGAGGTGTGTTTAACATACATAAAATCACAAAATTTAATACTAACAGGGAGGAATAGATGAAAAAAATATTAAACAAAACATTAATAATAGTTATATTAGCTATTATATTATTAAACATGTTTTCAAATGTAATATTTGCAGCAGTGGAAATAGACATAAGCAAAGTATTATTAAAGAAAATTGGAGAAGCGGACAAGCATCTTAAATATTATAGGGAAGACAACAAGGAATACAGATATTTAATATGTTCAATAGTAGGTTATTATGATAAAAATGGAAATTTTAATCCATCATACTGTATGAACAAAAACTTAACAGGAGCAGAAGACACGCCATATAATGTAACAGTAAAAAGTTTATTAAACAATAATAAAGTATGGAGAGTAATAAAAAATGGATATCCATATAAAAATGCCAAAGAATTAGGATTAGCAAATGATTATAATGCTTATGCGGTAACAAAATGGGCCGTGTACTGTATGTTAGGTGAGTCTGATATAGACAAATATAAAGCAGAGAAAAATGATAAAGAAGCAGTAGCAATGCTAAAAGCTTTGAAGAAATTAGTAAAAATAGGAAACAGTGGTACAGAAAAACAGCAAGATGACCCATTAAAAATAGAAAAAGTAGGAACTTTAAAAGAAGGAACAAAATATTATTCACAAGAATTAAAAGTTACATCAACTGCAGATTTCAAAGAATACTCAATAGAAAATACTAAAAATATACCAAATGGAGGATTTATTGCAGATTTAAAAGGAAATAAAAAGAAGAAATTTAAAGTAGGAAATAACTTTAAAGTAATGATACCCAAAAGTGCAATGAATAAAAATATAAATATACAAGTAGAAGTAAGTGCACAATGTGAATGCTATGTAATATTAGAAGGAAGAACCACAGTCACAAATACACAAAATTATGTATTAACAGCAGGAGAAATTTCTAAATCTACAAAGAAAATTAATATTAAAGAAAATGTATATACAGGAAAATTGCAAGTAAATAAAGTAGATTCAGAAACTAAAAAGCCAATACAAGGAGTAGAATTTACACTCAAAAATTCTGCAGGAAAAATAGTAGGAACATCTACAACAGACTCAAATGGTGTAGTAAATTTCAATAATTTACTTCAAGGAGAATACACATTAAAAGAAATCAAAACAAATAAAAATTATAAAATAATAAATACAGAATTTAAAGTAAATATAGAATATAATAAAACAACTGTAAAAGATATAGAAAATGAACATGAAAAAGGTAATCTAAAAATTTATAAAGTAGATGCAGACAATAAAAATATAGGTTTAGAAAACATAGAATTTGAATTATATAATAAAGAACTAAATAAGAAAATAGGAAAATATGTCACAGATTCAAAAGGAGAAATATATATTGAAAACCTAAGAACAGGACATTA
>CAKPJM010000078.1 GCA_934162625.1 uncultured Clostridia bacterium | reverse complement strand
ATTTTTGAAGGAAAAACAACAAATATAGAAGAATTTTTCAAAGACTTAAAAGAAAAAGTAAACGAATATTACAAAGCGTAAAAGAAAGGATTGGTATAAATGAAAATTTTAAAACTAAAACTATACCAAGAGACAGCATGTTATAAAAAGCCATTTGCAACAAAAGTTGCTGAAACATATCCATTGCCACCATATTCAACAATAATAGGAATGTTCCATAAAATTCTTCAAGCACAGCCAGGAGAATATTTCCCAATGAACATATCTGTACAAGGAAGTTATGAAGGAATATTTAGTAATTATCAAAATTTAAGAATGTATAAAGGAAAAGACAAAGTAACATCAATGCCGAGAAATGTACATCAATTATTAGATGTCAAGTTAATTATTCATGTACAAGCAGAAGACGAAACAATAGATAAAATTTATCAAAATATAATAAATGGAACAGAGACATTTACATTAGGAAGAAATGAAGATATTGTAAGAATTGATGCAGTAAAAATCTTAGAAAATATCAATGAAGTTGAGGAGCAAGAAATAAAAGAAAATGCTTATGTACCAGAATGGATAGATAACGAAGTTAATGGAATTAATTATAGATTAAATACAACATATAAAATAAAAGATGACATTAGAAAATGGAATAAAGTTAATGTGAAATATGTCGAAAAGCATACAAATCAATATATAGATGAAATATTACAAGATGAAGATGGAGACAATATTTATTTTTATAGTGAAAGGATTCGAAATGAATTATAAATATTATGCAAAATCAAATCCAATAGAAACAATAAAAGAACACACAGATAAATTATTAGAAAATCTTGAAATTCTAAAAAGAACTTATGGAGCCAAAATAGTACAAGTAATAGATATGCCAGAAGATAGATTTTGGCAACTAATGGAAATAATATGTAAATATCATGATGTAGGAAAAGTTTATTCAGGTTTTCAAAATGTAATAAGAAAAGCAATAGGAGAACCTCTACTAGCCACAAAATTTAATAATGAACAAATAAAGCATGAACAAATATCTCCAATGTTTGTACCATATAAAGAATATGAATTAACAAAAACAGAAAGAAAGTTAGTATATCAAACAATTTACTATCATCATGAAAGAGTCAATATAATCCATATAGAAGGAAAATTATTAAATGAAATAATAAAAGAAGACATAGAGCCTAATATTCCTCAAATAGAAAATGAATTACAAATCAAAGTACCGCAATTAAAAACAACATATTTAGGAATGGTAGAAGGACAAGCTAGAATAACTGAGTTTGATGACATATACAAAGATTATTGCATAATGAAAGGTTTATTACATAGACTAGATCATTGTAGTTCAGCATGGATACCAGTTGAAGATGACACAAAAGATGAAATTTCAGAATTTGTAGAAAAATTTATGAATAAACAAAATTTTGAACCAAATGATTTACAAAAATTTACTGAGGAAAATCAAAATAAAAATGTTATAGTAATTGGTTCAACAGGAATGGGAAAAACAGAAGGAGCTTTACTTTGGAGTAATCATGATAAAACCTTTTTTACATTGCCATTAAGAATAAGTATAAATGCAATCTATGACAGAATAAAAGAAATAATGGGATATGATCATGTTGGCTTATTACACTCAACAGCAATAGAGTATTTAGATGAAAAAAATGAAGAAAATGAATTCGAGAAAATAGAGCAAGCACGAAATTTGTATGAAAAAATTACAGCATGCACAATAGATCAAATTTTTCCATTTGTATTCAAATATAGAGGATATGAAAAAATATATGCAACATTAAGTTATTCAAAAGTAGTAATTGATGAAATTCAAGCATATTCACCAGAAATAGTAGCTGTTATTTTAAAAGGTTTACAAATGATAAATAATTTAAATGGAAAATTTATGGTAATGACAGCAACACTTCCTAGAATATATAAAGAAAAGCTAGAAGAAATGGGAATAAAGTTTGAATATAATGAATTTATAAAAGATACAATAAGACATAAAATTCAATTAGTAGATTCTAAAATAGAACAAGATATTGAAGAAATAAAAGAAAATGCTAAAAATAAAAAAGTATTAATAATTGTTAATACAATAAATAAAGCAATTGAGCTTTATAAAAAACTAAAAGACAACAATATGTCAAATATGAATTTGCTACATTCAAGATTTATGCAAGCAGATAGAGGAGAAAAAGAAAGAGATATAAAAGAATTTTCTAAAAATAGAAATGAAATTGGAATATGGATAACAACACAAATTGTTGAAGCATCATTAGATATAGATTTTGATATGTTATATACAGAAATGTCTACATTAGATAGTTTATTTCAAAGACTTGGAAGATGTTATAGAAGTAGGGAATATTGTGGAGACATGTCAAATGTAAAAATATATATTAAGGACACAAGTGGAGTAGGATATATATATGATAAAGAAATCTATGAAAAAAGTATAGAATTATTAAAACCATATAATGGTGAAATATTAAAAGAAAAAGTAAAAATTGATTTAGTTGATAAATTATATTCAGAAGAAATGTTACAAGGAACAGAATTTTATAAAAAATTTCAAGAGGCATTTAAAATATTAGATAACATTATTGATTATGATACAAGTAAAAAAGATGCTCAGCATATTTTAAGAAATATTGATAATATAGATGTAA
>CAKPJM010000077.1 GCA_934162625.1 uncultured Clostridia bacterium | reverse complement strand
GCCTAATACTACGGTATTACTCGGAAATCACGAAAAGATGTGCTATGATTCGATGGTGTCGGATAACGGTTCGAGGCTCTTATCAAATTGGATAAAGAACGGCGGGCAGGTAACAATGAACGCTCTCTTTAGAATGGAAACAACGGAAATAGAAGAAATTATGGACTTCATTCGAAAGATGCCTCTTACCGCAACAGTCACGGTAAATGACCGGGAATACCTGCTCTTGCACAGTTGTCCTCCGCATCTGTATAACGGCAAAACATTAACCAAAGAGAATGTTTGGGACTTTTCGCTATGGACAAGAGTAGAACCGGATGACATATTGCCCGACGGTCGAATCTTCATATTCGGACACACACCAACCGAGTGTTATCAAGACAAAGTGCCTCTCTCAATTTATCACGGGAAAGGAAAAATCGGAATCGACTGCGGAAGCGGAAATCCACATGAAGCATGCAGACTCGCTTGCCTTCGATTAGAGGATATGAAAGAGTATTACTCTGATTATTCTTAATATTAGAGGTGTTTTTATGGGCGTGAATTATTCGAAGCTATGGATATTATTGATACAAAAGAACATAAGCAAGCCTCGGTTCAGGGAACTCGTTAAATTGTCCCCGGCAACCTTTACGAAGCTTAATAAAAATCAGACTGTATCGATGGAAATAATGGTGAGGATCTGTCAGGTCCTTCATTGTAACATCGGAGATGTTATGGATATAGAAAAGGTGTAGCAGCGATAAAAATTAGGCAAGGAGATGATTTGCTGTGGGTACTTCATACACTATATATGCAGAGGTTCGTGTTCGGGATAAATGGTTCAGCATTAACCCATATGTTCGTAAAATTAACGGCGAGGTGAAAATGATACCTCTCGACAGTTGGGGTTCGTGTTTCTTTCAAACTTACAACGAGCTTGAAGAACAATGTTATATGCACGGACGACCGAATAATTTGTCGGAGGAAATGAAAAAGTTATTCCCCGAAGCAGATGAAGATACCGTTCCCTGGGGGAAGTCAACATACAAGCAGCATTACGGTCAGTATATGATTGCCGTAAACTTCGGAAAGGCAGTGGCAAGCCGACTGCTTCCAAACAGAGATACCCGCTATCGGGGCTATGTTTATAAGCCGACTATCGCAAGTTGGGAACTCCAAGAGATTGAGGGTATTTACAGTTGGCTGACCAAGGAAGAATTCGAAAAGATACCCGATAAGGATAAAGGAAAATACAGTTGGTACGAATGGAATGAGTGGGACGATTGGTATGAACACTATGTAACCATCGCAAGAAAAGTTCGACATCAGCTTCATTACTTTTCCGAATACGCTTTTTGGGGACAAAATGATTTTAAGTATGACTATGATGAGCGTTACCCCGACGAGAGTGAAGTCCGGTTGATAATTTATATGTCATAAACTTGAACTCGTTTTTTTGCTATTGTAGAAACCTCCTTTTTCTGATATAATGATGACAAAGAGATTTGATGGAAGATTTTTCTCAAAGAAGTTTGGGAATCCTTGTTTCTTTAATAATTAAAGTGGCATCATAATGAATGGAGAAGGAAAATGGATGACTTAAAAGGTTTTATAACATATAATGATGAAAACTATCAATTTTCATATTCAAAAGCAATTCTAAATCTTTATCCTCAAAAGCGCACCCCTGTATCTTTGGGAGAATTGTTTTCCCAATTTGAACGTGGACAAGAAATTAGAGATATAGAACTCAAAGGCAAAACCTCTCGCGGAAACAATGTCATTTTTGAAGTTTCTGAACAGTGCTCTGACGAAGATGGTTTTTTATCATTTAATGTATACTCCGTATATGAATTTGAGGCTCAACGCTTTCATCGAGTTGATGATACTGATAAAAAATATACATTAGTCGATAACCAAATTAGAGGTCTGAGATTTTGCGGTACTGATGTGGATTGCTTCTATCCGCCAGAATGGACATATACGCTTCCTGACTTAAACGATGATAATCTATGTGCTTTGGTTGGTGTCAAAAAAATCAAACCTGTTCCATTGGGTAATATTATATGGGATAATATTACACTTTCTTTTTCTCTTCAATACTCTGTGACGCAGTCCTTTGCCGCTATGCCGCTTAAGAGCAAAAGTATGCTCATCGTTGAATTTTCACAACCTGTGGAATTGGCATATGTCAAGGAAATATATTATGCGCTATGCCAACTATTTCAATATTTAATGAGGCGAAATAATATTGTCTTCGATAGTGTTGAGATATTTGATATTGACGAGAATTCTATGAGAAGAAATTTCGGGGAGTTCTATGATTTAAGAAGAAACGAAATGGCAGAAATACATAAGAAGGCTAAAAAACGTGTTATTTCTTATGATTATATTAAAGAGAGATTTTCTGAGTTATTAAAGCCGTTCCTTGAGGGGAAAATGTATATTGATAATATCCCCGATTGTTTAGATAAAGTAAATCTATATAGACCAGACAGAATGTTGTTCGATTTTGTTGCTTTTGAAAGAGAATATGCAAATTTGTATCCTGAAGATGCAGTTAGGTCAAAAGAATACTGTGATGCCAAAGCCATTGCAGGAGAGGCATTAGATGAGGCAATGAAAGATAAATCCGGCAAGAAACTAAAGTATTTAAAATCATTTAAGAAACGAATACTTGCAGATGAAAATAGTTTGTCAGATAGATTACTATATACGATAC
>CAKPJM010000076.1 GCA_934162625.1 uncultured Clostridia bacterium | reverse complement strand
TTGGCATAAAACTCACTTATATCAATATTATCTAATTGTACATTTTTTCTTTTAGATAAAATCATATCTTTTATCTCATTAAATGTTTCATTTCCGTGCATACTAATAAAATAATCTTTAAATGTTCCTATAAAGTTCATAAACATCACCTTTCTTTTTTAATATATATAATTATATAATTTTGATATTTTGAAAATCTACATGAACAAAAATTTTTGTATCCTGTGTATGCTAGTATTCTCAACACTTGTGCGAATTTTAAATATTTTTTTGATTTTATATTCTCTTTTTATCATTTTAATAGACTACACTCTATTATTTTACTTCCTCATTCATTATAAAATCAATATATTAAATAAATTATATTTGAGGAGTAATAATGAAATTCAATAAATACAATGATTGTTATAACATAATAGGAACAAAACTAAAAGAAATTCGAGAAGAACAAAATATATCACAATATGAATTGAGCAATAAATTAGCTCTACTTGGAATTACTTTGTATCAATCAGATATATTTAAAATCGAAAAAAATCAAAGAACAGTTCGAGATTTTGAACTATGGGGAATTTGTAAAGTTCTTAATGTAAAAGCCGAAGAATTATTTTCCCCTAATAAATAGTATCTATAAAAAATACCCTCGCTGGGTATTTTCCTATTTTATATGGTGTTTTAGAAATCTAATTGTATATCATTTCTCCTTCTATTATTCATTTTTTATATTATAAGTAAATCGCAGAAAATGTCGAAAAATATCTATATTTGTCATGCGATTTTTCTTTTAAAATTCGACTTTTTTTGATACACTTATATAAGCTTATTTATTAAGCACAAGATGTCCTACATTAAAGAAAGGAAAAAATTGTTATGAAACGTTTTTTTTCAATTGTAATGGTTCTTGTTCTTTGCCTTGCAATATCTGTACCTGCATTTGCGACAGATAGCAATGCAAATGCACTCGCTGAAGCCTCTATTTCACCGGAGAACAACGCAGGTGAACTTGCTGAAGCTGCTACTCCGCGGTCAAGCGGGTATGGTCAAGGATACGGATACGCAGGTTCTTTCAATGTCTATGTTCCTAGCGGAACATCTTCAGGTAAAGTGACTATAAGAATCACCAGTCCTGACCAAAATCAGTTGGTTTATTTTAAAGTAACCGATAAGAATGGTCGCAGTGTTTGGGATCATTCTAAATTCGACACTCCCGGCAAAATGGGCGTGTATCCTCAAAACGGTGCTGAAATTATAAGCCCCACTTTTTCAAACGCTATCGCTGGAAATTATACTGTAACATTTACATCGTTAGTTCAGGTAACCGTAGATTGTTGGGTATATAACTGGTAAACTAATCAAATAAGTAATTAATTCTTAGGACATCTTGGGAGGCACATCTTAATAGGTGTGCCTCTTTCTATGAAAAAGGATTCAGTTAATCTGAACCCTCTTAATACTATTTAATTAATTTTTGTATAATTTTCTAAATTAGGTAATTTTACATCATTCTCCATTACAATATTAGTTTCAACTTTATATTCTGTTGTTTGACCTGCATAATCATTTCTAATAATAAACATCGTTTCTTTATCTACCCATATTTTTTCACCTTCAAAATTTATTACATAGCATTGATAATCCCCGTATTCTTCCTCATGGATATCTATTCCCTTAGTTAATATTAACTTCAATAAATCACTCTTTTTTTCAGTATTAAATAATCCATAAGTCCCTAAACTAATTCTTGAGTCAAGTCCTAGAGGCGGAGATTTTTTATCAAGTATTAAATATTTATTTTCGTCTTCAATAATCATATATTTTGTATTTTCATTTTCCCAGAAATCTCCTTTATCATTAAGTTTCAAATAACTAATACCATCTTTATATAGCATTTCTGTAATAGCACCAGTTCGTCCATCTCTTTGAATTAATTTATAGTTATTTCCAATATTATAGTCTATATTATGGTCAAATATTTTAGATATAATTTTCCATTGATAAAATCTTACGCCAAAGAATATTAAAACAAATACAACTACAAAAGCAATTAAAACTTTTAGATAAATCATCTTTCTTCTGTATTTCTTTAAATAATCAATTTGTTTCTTTGCACTTTTTTGCTCATTAACTGTATTTTTTTTCATAGCATCTAATGTCTTTTTACATTCTTTACATTCCACCAAATGATTATCAATAAACTCATTTGTTTCTTTAGTTGTTAAGCTTTCAATATAATTTGGTAGTAAATCTTGAATAATTTTACATTCTTTTTTATTCATTTTCATCAACCTCCTCTAATTTTTTCTTTGCTCTATAAAATGTTACTCTCGCCCATGTTTCAGTTTTTCCTAAGATATCTCCTATCTCCTTGAAAGATAATTCTCCTGTAATTCTTAAATGAACAACCTCTTTAGAATTACTTTCAAGACTTTGCATTTTTTTATATAAATTAATTTTTTCATCTTTAAGAACAACTGCGTCTTCTATTTTTGTAACATCTTCTAAGCAGTTTAGATTTTCATTACTATCAATTCTTTTTCTTTTGTTTTGGTCATTGATGAGCAAATTTTTTGCGATTTTGCAAAGCCATACCGAAATTTTACATTGACCTCTAAAAGTATTTATTTTCTCTATTGCTTTGCAAAAGGTTTCTTGGGTAAGTTCTTCAGAATAATTTGCATCATGTGTTAGATATAACAAATATTTATATACCGTACTAAAATACTCATTATATAGTTTTTCAATATCCTGCATAACTTTTCCCCCTTTATTATAAGACAATTGAAAATTAATTTTGTTACAGTTTTATAAAAAAATTATAACATAATTTATTTTACATTTCTATGCCAA
>CAKPJM010000075.1 GCA_934162625.1 uncultured Clostridia bacterium | reverse complement strand
AAAATCAGAGCAGAAAAGAAAAAAGATGATAGTCCAAAAAGTTTTCCATCAGTCGGAATCAACTGGTATCCAGGACATATGCTAAAAACAAAAAAGCAAATAATTGAAGATTTAAAATTAATAGATGTAGTAGTAGAATTATTAGATGCACGTATACCAAAATCAAGTAGAAATCCAGATATACAAAGAATAGTTCAAAATAAAAAAAGAATAGTTTTACTAAATAAAAGCGATTTAGCAGAAGAAAAAGAAACAAAAAAATGGATTGAATATTATAAAAATAACAATACAACTGCAATTTCATGTGATGCAAACTTAGGAAAAGGAATAAAGGAAATACTAAAACAAATAGATAATACAATGGAAGAAGAAATGCAAAAAGCAGCAAGTAAAGGAAGAATAAAAAGAAATATTAGAATAATGATATTAGGAATACCAAATGTAGGAAAATCTTCTTTAATAAATAGGTTATGCAATAAAAAATCTGCAGTAGTTGGAAATAGACCAGGTGTTACAAAGCAAAAACAATGGGTAAGAATAGCTAATAACATAGAATTATTAGATACTCCAGGGGTTCTATGGCCAAAGTTTGAAGATGAAAATGTTGCATTAAATTTAGCATATACAGGCTCGATAAAAGATGAAGTACTAGAAACAATAGAAGTGTCTTTTAAGTTATTAATATATTTATATAATAATTATAAATCAAATTTATTAGAAAGATATAAAATTACAGAGGGTGAGTTAGAGCAAATAAATTCAGAAGATGAAAATGAAGAAATATATAACCTTATGAAATTAATAGGAAAGAAAAGGGGAGCAGTTATATCTGGTGGAGAAATAGATGATGAGAAAACTGCAAAAATAATACTAAATGATTTTAGAAGCGGAAAATTAGGTAGAATAACATTGGAGAATGTAAATGAAAAGTAAAGAAGAAGTAAATTTAATGTCGCCACTTACATGGGCATATATAGGAGATTGTGTGTATGAATTATTTATACGTACACATTTAGTAGAAACAACAAACTTAAAACCTCATAAATTGCATATTGAGGCAGTAAAGCAAGTAAAGGCAAAAGCACAGGCAAATAAGCTAGAAGAATTACAAGAAATTCTTACAGAAGAAGAAAAAGAGATTGTAAGAAGAACAAGAAATACAGAAAATCACCATGTAGCAAAAAATGCAGATCCGAGAGACTATATGTATGCAACTGCATTTGAAGGTTTAATAGGTTATCTATACTTAAGTGAACAAAAAGAAAGATTAGAACAAATATTAAATAAATGTATATAAAAGTATTGACAAAAACAAATGTTTGCTATATTATAACTCTAACATGAGGTGATAATATTGATAAACACGTTGCATATAAAAAATTTTGGTATTATAGACGAAATTTGCATAGATTTAAATAAAGGTTTTAATGTGTTGACAGGTGAAACAGGAGCAGGAAAAACACTTATAATAGGTGCACTAGAAATCCTTGCAGGTGGAAGATTTTCAAAAGAAATGATAAGAAAAGATGAAGAATATTCATTTGTAGAAATGAGTATATCTAACAATTTACAAGAAGAAGATATAATATTATCAAGAGAAATTAACGTGAATGGTAAAAACCTATGCAAGATAAACGGAAGAATGGTAAGCGTAAAAGAGCTAAAAGCATTTATGGAAACAGTTATAGACATACATGGCCAACATGATAATCAGTCTTTACTAAATTCTAGCTTGCATATAGAACTATTAGATAAATTTGCAGGCAGTAAACTAAGAAAAATAAAAGAATTATATATACAAAAATATGGAGAATACAAAAAATTAAAAGAGGAAATATTAAAAAATTATGGGGATGATAAAGAAAAACAAAGAAAATTAGACTTACTTAAATACCAATTAAATGAGATAGAAGAAGCAAAATTAAAAAATGGAGAAGAAGAAGTAGTAGAAGATAAAAAAAAGAAGATATTAAATTCTGAAAAACTTTCTAAAAACCTAGAAATTGCAGAAAACGAAATTTCTAATATATCTCAGGATTCTATATTAACAGCAGTAAAAGCATTAGAGAAAATAGAAGACATTAATAAAAACTATAAAATAGTAGCACAAAAATTAAAAAGTATTTATTATGATGTAGAAGATTTAGGAAGAGAAATCTCAGGTTATTCAGAGGATATATATTTTGATGAACAAGAAATAGAAAACATAGAAAATAGACTAAACTTAATATTCTCAATGAAGAGAAAATATGGGAATAACATAGAAGAAATACTAAAATATAAAGAAGAAGTAAAACAAGAAATTTATGAAATAGAGAACTTAGAGGAATACACAAATAAATTAAAAAAAGACTTAGAAGTATTAGAAACAGAAATGAAAGAGCTTTGCAAAAAAATGAATACTATAAGAATAGAATATAGCAAAGTTCTAGAAGAACAAATTCAAAAAGATTTAATAGATTTAGAAATGAAAAATACAAAATTTAAAGTTCAAACTGATTATAATATAAATAATAATTTTAATGAAAATGGCCAAGAAAAAATAGAATTCTTAATAATGACAAACGTAGGAGAAGACTTTAAACCTCTTGCAAAAATTGCTTCAGGTGGAGAAATGTCAAGAATAATGCTTGCAATAAAAAAAGTGCTAGCAGATGTAGACGAAGTAGAAACTTTAGTATTTGACGAAATTGATACAGGAATTAGTGGTATTGCTGCAAACAAAGTAGGAGAAAAAATGAAGCAAATATCAAAGAACCACCAAGTAATATGTGTAACACATTTAGCAACAATTGCAGCAAAAGGAGATAGTAATTATTTTATAAGCAAAGAAGTAAAAGGAGAAAAAACAAGAACCAACATATCTTTATTAAAAGATGAAAGTTTGTTAAAAGAAATTGCAAGAATAGCAAGTGGAGAAGTAACAGCAGTCTCTATGCAATATGCAAGAGAATTGGTAAATAAGTTGTAATTTGAACGAATGGGGACAGACCCCTTTTGTTTCAAGCGAAACAAAAGGGGTCTGTCCCCATTCGTTC
>CAKPJM010000074.1 GCA_934162625.1 uncultured Clostridia bacterium | reverse complement strand
AATGGGGACAGACCCCTTTTGTTTCGCTTGAAACAAAAGGGGTCTGTCCCCATTCGTTCAAATTACAATTTATTAAAATCTCCTATATCTATTGCATCCACAACTTGTTGAATTGTTGTTAGAACTAGTATTATTTGTATTTAGAAGATTACTTAAGCAACCACATCCATTATTATCATTATCATCATCTTCTTCGTTATTATTTTCATTACAAAGCAAACTAACTATTACTGCTGTTATAAGAGCAAGTATTGTATATGCAAGTGTTGCAATTAAAAATGTTTCATCAAACGCCGCAAATGTAACTACTAGGAATATTGCAAATATTAGAGCTGCAACAGCTAATGGACTTTTTAAAACTTTTTGTAATATTGCAGATATTATTATTACAGCTATTGGTAATGCAAAAAATATTAATAATGTATTCATATTAATTACCTCCGTATGTATTTTTTATATAATATGTTATTTTTTTGTTTTTGTGAATTTGATTTTAATTATACAAATTACATTTTTTTACTTGTTTTTTTTGCAATTTATGATAAAATATTTTTATATTATTGCTATTTATTTTTTATATATAAAAATTTATGGCAAAACACTTTACTTGAAGTATGGAGGTAATTTTGTATTATGGAATTTAAGAGATGTGCTCGTTGTGGGTGTTTTTTCATGTCTAGTAATGATGTTTGTTGTAATTGTGAATCTAAAGATAAGATTGATATTGCTAAATTGAGTAGTTTTTTAGAAGAAAATAATAATTGCTTTAATTCTGTGGAATCTCTTTCTATTGCAAGTGGAATTAATTTAAACAATTTAAATAGATTTATTAAGGATAACCAAATTCCTAATTTAAACATAAATTTGTAGTAACCTTGTTGTATACGTAAAAATCTTCGATTTTTCTATACAATGAAAAAGCATTGGTGCACTCAAAACCAATGCTTTAATTCATTTTAATCTTCTTTTTCTTCTCGGGGTCTAAATTTGCAATATTCAAATCTTGGAACATATATTAATTCCTTCATATGCTTTTTTCGCAAATGTTCAGGCATTTTTTTAAGTTCCTCATAAAATTCGTTTTTCTTGTATGGAGAACTACTTACTATTCTGAACTGTTCCCGAGCCTCATCAAATTTACTTGGTTCTTTCAAGTTTTAGCAACTCCTATTCTATCATTATTTTGAAATTTTGCATGTTCGTACTTCTCAAAATATCTGATACTAGTTTCCCGAAAAATTGACCTTTCAGGTAATTCTTGAGGTCTATCACCATATATTTTATACGCACTACTGCATTTATATGGAGTACCTAATCTCCTAAGTCTTTTTTTCATTAGACTTAAATCTCCCAAATCTGTCATCTCCTTTGAGGTTATAGTCTTGAGTGCTTTTTATTATACCAATGAGCAGGTCAGTTGCTCATTGGTACATAATTAACTTTTTTCAGCTTTCATTATTTTTATATAAACAAGTATATGATATATATTTGTTATTAAGATTGAAAGCATCCATATATTAAAAGCAATAATAATAATCCAGAAAGTTATATCTGCATTCCAGCAAAATATGTTTATATTCGTAAATAAGTATATAAATAATAAAAGAAAGAATTCAATAATTGTTAGATATGGAAAGCCTTCTGCTATATAATCTATTATATATATTATCTTATTCTTTTTAGCAATCTCTGAAACTTTTTCTAGTATTTTTAAATTTTTATACTTTTTTGAATATGTCGTATAGTACTGCAATATAATATGGACAGCCCAGATTAAAAATATAATGATATAAGGTATTAAGAAAATGATTTCTCTATACTCCATAAAAATTCATCCTTTGCAAAATTATTTGCAATACAACCAGCTTTCGCTAGTCATATTACATTTTATATATGTAATAAACTAGCGAACTGACCTCGCTAATTTGGATTTTATAAAAAAATTTACATATATATATTATCATATTTTTATATTAATTACAAACAATACTTTCTTATCAAGTTTTAAGTCCTCATAAATACTATAATATTATTAGTGATTTAAAAAAAAGCGCATTTTTTATGCACTTCTTGTTGGACTCTGCAAGCCGCTTCGGTAAAACAATCTAAAGAATATCAGACTGAAGTTGAAAATTTTAAAGAGTCCTTTAAATATTATCTTAATCGAGATTACTAAAAACCCTTGATATAATCAATGGCTCTTGTTTATTTATAATTATATCCTATTTTACTATGTATCTCCTTGTGGCAATTAGAACATACCAAAATACATTTTAATGCTTCTTTTTTATATTCTTTCCATGACATAGTATTTCCTGAACCTAATTTAAAGTCTTTTTCTTTTGGATTTTCATGGTGAAATTCTAGTGCATCAACACATTTATTATAACCACATATACTGCACTTTCCACCCAACAACTTTATCGCTTGCAATTTCATACTTCTTCTTAAAATTGTTTTCTGATGTTTTCTTGTATCATTATTGCTTCTTGTTGATTCTCCACTGCAATTATAACAATATAATCTTGATTTAGAATCTGTTTCGAATTCTTTATCACATATTTCACATAATTTTTTCATTAAAATCACCATAAATATTATATAGTATTTATAGTTATAAAACAAGTGTTTGTAACTAGATGTAAAATAAAAGAGTCCATTCTTTAATGGACTCTTTTATTTTGGCTCCCCGTGTTGGACTCGAACCAACGACCTATCGGTTACTTTACTACATTAACTTTCATTAACATTGTATCACACAATTTGTAGTCTGGACTTTATCTTTACCATGTCTTTCGATTTAGGTAGGTGGTGTAAAGTCTCTACACATAGCTTTCGCCTTGCTCGGTATTGTCGTATAACCTAAAGTTATTTACGAGTTTCACCGACTTAGCCACCTTATCATTTATAGATTTCTCTATAAAGCTGCTAACATTCAACAGCCGAGCGCTCTACCAACTGAGCTAACGGGGAATATATTTAAATCTGGCAACGACCTATCTTTCCAGCAGGGTAACCCACAAGTATTTTCGGCACTGACAAGCTTAACTTCTGTGTTCGGGATGGGAACAGGTGTATCCTCGTCGTAATTGTCACCAGAAAATTGTTAACTTTTCAATATACTTTTTCAAGTACGTTTTGTATTATAATATATT
>CAKPJM010000073.1 GCA_934162625.1 uncultured Clostridia bacterium | reverse complement strand
AATCCTCCATTTAGCGCTACTGTTATTGTTACTCCTACTAATATTAACATTACTATTATTGTTATTATTAGGGCAATTAAAGTGATGCCGTTAGATTTTTTGTTTTTTAATTTTTCCATTTGTTTTTCTCCTCTCCTTCTTTTGTATTTTTTACTTTTCTGTATTTGTTTATGTATATTTTAGATTATATGTTTTTGTATGTCAATATTTCTTTAATAATTCTTGTTGATTTTATTAACCAATTTTTCACCCGTCATGGTCCGCCCATTTGGGGCAAACAAAAGGACAAAGTCTATATTGGCTTTGTCCCTCTAATATACTTATCTATATTACAAAAGAGTCCCTTATATATTTATCGTTATCTTTTTCTATTCTATCTATTCTTTCTTCTACAATTTTTCTTCCATAATATGTGTGTACTAATTTTTCAGATAATGCTCTTTTAAGGAATTGTTCTTCTGTTTCTACGCTTCCAATACCTTTATTTTCTCTTAGCTTTGCAACCATATTTTCAAACATCTTTGAATATTCCGGCTTAGAAAATCTTCTGTGCCCATATGCAGCAAAAGTAATATCTCTAAATCCTGTTAAGAATTCAAAATTTTGAGTGTAATTTTTTACATCTTCAAAATAATCTAGCCCTTCTTGTTTAATTTGTCCTTCTACTAATTTAATTATATCATCTCTTACTTGCTCTGGAATATTTATATTTAACATACTTACTTTATTTCCTGTTAAAATGTCTTCACTAATTTTATCCCAGATTTCTAAAGTGTTTTGTCCTGTTTTCTTGGCCTCTCTATTAACTATCTCAACTATTGCCCTCCATATTCTGCTTATATCTTCTTTATTCTTTTTTTCAGGCTCTTCTTTTTTAGGTACTTCCTTTTCTTCTTTCTCTCCCTCTCTTATTAATCCTTCTAGCTTCTTTAATACATAATTTCTCTGATCTCCTTTTAGAGTAGAATACATTGTTCTTTTCTTTATTACTGAAATTAATTTTCTTACTAAGTCTTCCCTTCTTTGTTGTTCACTTTCATTCATAACTATTTTTTCTATGTCTTTCCATATTTTTTCTAGCTTTTGTTTTCTAGAATTTTTCATTTTATCACCCTTTTTATCATAATCGTTTATTATTATAACACGTTTACATAATTTTTGCAAGTTTTTTCTTGTTGTCTTTTTAATCTATGTATGATATAATTTATTTTAAATAATTAAAAGAAGGTATTTATTATGAAACTAGCATCAGACAGTGAAACTTTAGCAGAAAAAAAAGCTTTAATTTTATATATATTAGATAAAGTATCAAAGCCTATTAGCAATGATGCTCTTTTAAAGTTAGTAATTTCTATTGATAATATGAACTATTTTTATTTTCAACAATTCTTGTTAGATCTATTAGAAAACCAATATATAACAATGTTTGAACAAGATGGAGAAAACTTGTATAAGCTTACAGATGCTGGCAAGCAGGCTTTAGAATTAGTTTCTGATATAATCCCTGGAATTGCTAAATTTAGAGTAGACAATAGTTTTAAAGAAACTCTGGGCGAAATACAAAATGAAACTTCTATTACAAGTGATTTTATTCCTCATAACGAAAATGAATACAGTGTAAAATGCAAAATAGTAGAAAACAATCAAACTCTTTTTGAAGTTCAAGTTTATGCTGGAACAAGAGAACAAGCTAAAAAAATAGCTGACAATTGGAATAATAATGCCGAAGAAATTTATCCTCAGATTTTAGAGATTTTAACAAAAAATTAAACGAAACAGAGCATTTCGTTTAATTTTTTATTTTTTACTTCATCAATTTTTGCCTTACATATTCATATAGCATTACTCCTGTTGCTACTGCAGCATTTAGGCTTTCTGTTTTCCCTAACATTGGAATTTTAACTTTTTTATCTGCTGTTTCCATTACTTCTTGTGAAACTCCATTTGCTTCGTTTCCTATTATTATTGCTGATTTTTTATACTCAATGTCATATATACTATCATTTGTTTGAAGTGATGTTGCTATCACTTTAAATTTATGTTTTTTTATTTCTTTTATTGTAGTAACCAAATCATCACTTTGTATTATATTTATTCTAAATATGGCTCCCATTGTTGAACGTACTACTTTTGGGTTAAATATATCTCCTGTTTTTTTGGATACTACAACTTGTGATAATCCGTACACTATCTATTGTTCTTAATATTGTACCCAGATTTCCAGGATCCTGTATTCCATCTAAAATAACTATTGCATCTTCATCATATTTTATTTGTTGTTCTTTGCAATTTTTATCTACAACAGCTAACAAGCCTTGAGGGTTTTGCACATCTGTTATGTTATTAAATACTTTTTCATCTACATACACACAATTATATTTTGCAATTTCATATAAAGTTTTTGAATCTATTTCTCCTGTTTGTACGCAATTTTCGCATACTACTATTGTGTCTATTTCGGCTTTTTCCTCTATTGCTTCTTTTATTAATTTTACACCTTCTATAATGTATTTTTTGTCTATGTCTCTGTATTTTTTTTCTTTTAATTTTCTTATTTTTTTGATTGTTTCGTTATCTTTACTTGTGATTACCATATTGGTTTTCCTTTCTTTTTTTCGGGTGGACACAGGGCCCACCCCTACAACGTTTGAAATTATATTTTTAGAAAATCCTTTATTTCTTCTAATATATTATTTTGATCCTCTAATTTATACGTAATATATGGTTCTTTGCCTGGTGAAAATTTTATTCTATTTCCATATTTTTTTACAATTTCATTTATTGGCATATCAAAACTTTCATTATTAGCAAATGTAAGTATAATATTATTATTTCTTTGTGTTATTTTTATTATTCCTTTTTGATTACAAATTTCTTTTATTCTTGCAATTTCTAATAGATTTTCTACTTCACGTGGCATTTTTCCAAATCTATCTATTATATCATTTTTTGTATTTTCTATATCTTCTTTGTTTCTACATAATGCTATATTTTGGTATACTTCTATTTTTTGACTGCTGTTTTCTATATAACTATCTGGTATATAGCTAGATACATTTATATCTATCGTAATTTCCTGCTCTTCTTCTACTTTAATTCCTTTCATTTCTTTTACAACTTCGTCTAGCAATTTACAATATGTATCATATCCAACTTGCTCCATGTGCCCATGCTGCATATCTCCCACTAAACTTCCTGCTCCTCTTATTTCTAGGTCTCTCATTGCAATTTTAAAGCCTGAACC
>CAKPJM010000072.1 GCA_934162625.1 uncultured Clostridia bacterium | reverse complement strand
ATATAGTACCAGGTGGATACATATATCATAGATGTCATTTGATTGCATGGAAACTTGGTGGAATAGATGTAGATGAGAGAAATTTAATTACAGGAACTCAAAATTTTAACATAAATGGAATGAAATCGTTTGAGGATAAAGTTTATAACTATTTAAGAGAAAATAAAACAAATCATGTATTATACAGAGTTACACCATATTTTGATGGCAATAATGAATTAGTAAATGGTGTAGAAATTGAAGCATATTCCATTGAAGATAATGGAGGATTTAAATTTAACGTATATGTGTACAATGTTCAAGATGGAATAACTATTAATTACGTAACAGGAGAAAGCAAATTAGCAAAGTAGGAGGTAAAATATTGGATTTAAATTTATTCGATAATAGAAAGAGAGAAGATAGTTTTATAGGTAAATTTATTAATGAACTAAAGAATGCATTTGGAAATACAATGAATAAAAATGAAGAAAACAATGTTATAAATGAATATAATACATTTGAAAGGAAAAAAATATTTTTAGATAATAAAAGTAGAAAAGGTAATGAATTGGCATGGATTATGGATGAGAATTCTGTGTGTATATCAGAAGATGGAGATGGAGGAATTATTTCAATAGGTGAAATAACTCTACCAAATAATGCAAGAGTTGGAGAAGTTTATGAAAAAATTAATGGAGAATATATGTATAACCAAGATATAACTGCTAAATTAGAAGAAATTATGTAATTATAATATCAAATAAAGAGCCTAGATTTAATTTAGGCTCTTTATTTGATGAAAAAATATATTAAATTATTAAAGCGACAGTATTCGACAGGATACCCCCTTGACAATATGATATAAAAAAAGAAACAAATGTCATAATATAAATATTTAAGTAAATAGGAGGTGAAAAAGTGAGAATTAAGTTGTATTTTACACTAGAGAACACAAAAATGCCAATTGATTATAGAAGAAGCATAATCAGTTTTATAAAATTAGCATTATCTGACTATAGCGAAGATGAATTTGAAAAGTACTATAACCAAAAAGATAATATTATAAAACCTTATGCTTTTTCTGTTTTCTTTAGGCACCCACAAATAAATGCAAAAGAAATAATAGTAGAAAATAAAAAATTCGAAATGAATATGACAATGGAAAATTATGAAACTGCAATTACATTATATAATGCATTTAATCATCAAAAAAATAAGAAATTTTTAATTAGTCAGAATTCATGGAGATTACAAAATATTGTACTTATACCAGAAAAAGAAATTAAAGATAATAAAATAGTTATAAAGTTTCAATCTCCGCTTTGTGTGCGCCTAAGAGAAGAAAATAAAGATTACTATTGTTCTTTTGAAAACGAAAAGTTTGAAGAAACATTAAAAATAAATATTAAAGAACAATTAAAAATAACAAATATTCCAATAGAATCAGCGGACACACTAAAAATTACTCCAATTAAAGCCAAAAAAGTAATTATAAAATTTTATGAAAAGCAAATAGAATGTTCAACAGGAATTTTTGCATTAGAGGGAGATATAGAACTTTTAAAATATTTATATAGAGCTGGGGTAGGCAGCAAACATTCGGCCCGGATTTGGGATGTTTCAAATTGTTTAAAAGGAGGTGCAAAATTGAAGATTAAAGTATATTTAAACGATTGGTTCTATAATGCACGGAATTGTAGGCTTTTTAAGAATTCTTGAAAAAAATGAAGATGAATTTGCTATTAGAAGAAATAATTATATAGAGTTTGATACTGAGAATCTAAGAAATTTTCATAAATATTATTTTAATTATTTTTTCAAAAAATATAATATTGCAGAAAGTGTAAAGATAAGAACTAAGAGTTCATTTGTTTATCTGGAAAATAATATAGAAGTAGTTTTTGAGGATAAAGATAAGGAAAAAGAACGAAAAGAAAAAATAAAATTAAACAAGAAATATATTAAAGAAGCGATAAAAAAACAATTAGATAAAATTAAAAAAATCGATGAAATTATATATGGAGAAATGAAAGAACAATATGACAAAATTGACAAAGCAATTACAAAGCAAGAAATTATAGAAATAAAAGAAAAAATATTAAATAATCTGCAAAAAGAAAAAATAAATAAAAAGTTAACAATGAATAAAACTAGATCTATTCTAGGTAACACATATTATGGACAAATGTCATTTTTACAAAAGACAAGAGCTACTATGAGTTATGATGAACAACAAAATTTAATGTATAGAGATTATATCAGCAACATTGTAGAAACAGGTTTTATTAATGGCATTATGCAGAATGAATATAGTATTAAACAAATAAAAGAATATATAGAAAATTCAAAAAAGAGCAACATTACACAAGATATAGAAAAAATCTATTTAAAAATAGAAAAAGATTATATTTATAAATCAAAAACAATAGAGGACATACAAAAACATCTAAAAGAAAAAGTAATAAAAAGATGTTCTATGTGTGAAAATGAAATAGGATTGACAACAAATTATTCAGAAGGAAATTTTGTGCCACTTGCTATAAGCAGTGACAATGCAAGAAACTTCTTTTGGAACCAAAATGTAAATATGCCAATATGTGATGTATGCAAATTAATATTATTCTGTATACCAGCAGGAATGACAACAATAACTAAAACAATAAAAGAAAATGGAGAATATAGAGAAAAACAATTACTAAGTTTTGTAAATTATGATGTGGGTATAGATAGACTATATAAAACGAATATTAATTTTGGAAATAAATCAAGATATGAAAATAAAAACGAAAATCCATATTCAGAATTAATATTAGATATTGTAGAACAAGATAAACAAGTAAGCATGTGGCAATTAGAAAACATATTTGTTGTAGAAATTGAGGCAGAATATGGAGCGTATAGCAGAATCGAATACTTTAATATAAAAAGATATATATCAATATTTTTTACTAAGTATGCCCAAAAAACATTATCAAAAATATGGGATTATAGATACAGACTACAAATAGTTGATTGTATCATGAAAAATAAAGATATAAAATACGCAATTAATGAGAGATTAAGAGATGAAATAAAAAAAGGTGAAAAGAAAAATGGGTATAATTCATTTTTAGCAACACAAATAAGAATGATATTAAACACCTTAAAAAAGGAGGAAAAAGGAGTGGAAGAAATAAAGAAAAATGATAATAAATTATATGTTATTTATAATTTAGGAGTTCAAATTCATTCAGAATTAAAAAATAAAGGTGAAGACAATAAAATAGATGGATATACAT
>CAKPJM010000071.1 GCA_934162625.1 uncultured Clostridia bacterium | reverse complement strand
GTGTGGGGGGTTGAAAAACTGGTAATGCAGGGATTGGTGGGTTTTGGGATGCGGGTTTATAGGTTTGGTTGTGTTTTGTGTTGTGTGGGTTTGTGGGGGATGGCATAAAGTGCCTCGTTAATGGGGCGCTTTATTTTTTTGACCATAAAATGGTAATCATTTCCTATTATTGAAATACCTATTATACATAGGTATTTTAACCATTTCAAAAAATATGGAAATTGTTTCCACCTAAAAATACTCATAATGCATATTATCTGTACTTTTAGTACCCACCACACAACAACCACGCTTCTACAGCATCCCACTTTAACTGTAAATTCCTTCTAAAATGGGGGGTGGTTTCCAAATTTTCCATTTCTTTCCTTTTGATTTTCAAGTGTAGCACCCCCACTCCCCACACCCTCACACACCAATTCCCTACTCCCACCCTTTCCCCCATTTTTCAACACTTTCCCCCACTTTTACACCATTCTATCGCACCCACTTGCATTTTGTATCATCCCTTACCATTCCCCATCATACCCTCCACCACATTCCCCATTCCAACTTTCCAAACCTCTATCCATTTTTCCACACCCAATCCACCATTATCAATATTCCCCCACTTATTTTTCCCTTTGTTTTTTAACTTATATCACTTTTCCTTTAAACTACTCATACGTTACGATAATCATTTACTTACTTGCGTTGTGTGATTATTAAATTTAATTCTTTTGGGTAAATCTGCGTAGCAGATTAAGCGAGTGTAAGCAAGCGACCCAAAAGAATTAAATTTAATAAGTCGTAGGGGGTTTTAGGGGGATATGACAATAGCCCCCTAAACCAAAAGTGTAAATGAAGTAAGTGTGTGGCTTTAGCCACTCTTTATATAATATATATAATAATATATACATTCATTAAGGAACAAATTGTGTATTTTCAATTACTTTAGGTTAAGTTCCTATATGATAAAATTAAATTATATTATTTTACATAAAGTAAAAATAAATTTAGTAGGAATTGCTGTAAACGAAAGCGTAGAGCAATGAAAAGATTGCGTAGCAAGATTTGAATGTAGCGTAGCTACGAACGTAGTGCAGGTGCAGGGTGCAAGCGTAGCGAGAACTACCTGCTCGATTTCCCGAATGATAGGGATAATCGAAAAAATACCCTCCGTGTGAGGGGATAATGCTAGATAGTTTTTGGCTAATGCCACATACTAATATAGTATTATATAGTTCATAAAAATAGCCAAAGTAGCCAAAAATCTTTTTTTTAAAAATGGCTTGACAATTACATAAAAATAGGTGTATAATATCATTAAAATAATAAGAAAGGGGTGGTATTGTGAAATTATGCCATTGTAGAAGTTGTGGAAAAGAATTTGATGAGCCATTGCCGACTATGATTAGTTGGCTTGAAGACGATAGTTTCATTCCAGTAACAACAGAGGTTTGTCCATATTGTTTTAGTTCGGATTTTGATATAATGTTTCCAGATGAAGATACTTTAGAAACAATACTTTTGACAAAGCTTTTAGAACAAGATAGGGAATTACTTTTTGAGCTTATGTACCAATATGAACAAGCAGGGTTGATAAAAGTTACGGATGATGGAATTATTAGTTTGCTTAAAAAGGACGATGAAGGAGGTGAATAAAATAGAATGGCGAATAAGAAAGAAAATTTAGAACACTTAACCAACTTAAATGTGGATGCACTCGAGGAATTAATTTGTAATCAAACAGAAATCTCTTATGCAAAGTTTTGTCCACTACTTAATTTATCGTCTTTGACAGGGGCAAGTAAAAAGAGTCAATTAAAATCTTTGAATGAAATTTGTGAGTATGAAAAAAATGGAACAAAGTTCAAATTCCTCAGAATGAGAGATGCAGATGAGATTGTTATTGGTGGTAAAAATATAAAATATACAAAATTAATAGAGAATATTTTAGCAAATTATTTACTTGAGCAACAACAAGATATTGTATTTTTTTCTCCGTTAGAATTATTTTCTTTTTTAGGCATTATTAATTCTAATTATTCTTTCATAAAAAACAAAAATGATAAATGGTATAAAAATAATACTGTGAGAGAGTTTTATAGGGAAGATTTTTCTTTAAGGGAAATGAATTACTTTTTAAAAATAGCTTATACGGCGATTTTAAAACCAATTATTAGAAATGCTATAAAATCAATGGATGGAAAAAGACTGATTAGAGTACAGGGTGCATATAATGGATATGTAATAGATAAAAACAATAATAAAAAATATTATAAGATTTTACAAACTCAAGAAGATGGCAAAATATTAAGTTCAATTACAGCAAGAGTTTTAAGAGAATTTAATTATGATGGTATTCAATTTGTTTATTTTATGGGTAAAAAAGAAGTTGATAAGTTTTATAAAAGATGCAATGAACTTTGTAAAGAAAATACAATGTATGACGGATATTATGATTGCTATGCTATTATTTTAAATCGTGAGGGGCTTGGATATTATCAAAAAAAAGATGTTAATGCTTTAAGATATGAATTAAACAAAAGAATTATATATAGTTTTTCTAATAATTCAAAATTAAGAGACAAGCTACCTGCAAAAAGACATGAGAATTTAATAAATGCATTTATTAAATTAGATAGTGGATATAATTTACCACAAGATTACAAAGTGTATAAAAAGAATAGTGGGGTAAAATAATGCAAGAATATAAATTTTATTTGACTTTACGGAGCATTTTGCGTATAATATTACTAGGAACCTCATTTGGGCTTGGTATTTATACTGTATATAAATTTGCCTCAGTGGACATTTCCACACCTATGAAAATCCTGTGTGCTATAAGCTTGGGATGGGCTATGGGCGAGGCTGCAAGTGGGATTATAGAATCCTTAAAGAAAAGCCCATTCGATGATAATTCGCAGATAAATTCTTTCACATACATTATTGGCGAAAAAGCATATACAAAAGATGGTAAAGAGATTGGCTTGTGCAAAGGAATTTATACGAGTCAAGATTTTATGAAAGTTATGGTTCAGTGTGGCAAAGATAGTAAATTGATGGATTTATCTGAATTGTGGTTTAAAGATTATGAATATTATGAGGAGGACGAAGAGGAGGAATCAATATGAAATCAATTACAAATGCACTCCCTAAGATTAGTAGCGGGGGGGAGGATACTATCCTTCCAGATAGTGTTATCGAGGTAAAAGAGTTTGAATCTACAACAGATTCTCAAGGTGAATTAAATATACAATTTGATAATGGAAATAATACATCGGAAGACAATATATATACGATTGCTTTTATCGAATTAGGTGGAGACGAAAATAATTTGATAAGCGATAGAGTTTTCATAGATACATCGACACAAAATTTCCAACTCTATTCAGCAACGTATTCTAAATTTTTAAATTGTAGTGCTCAATTAACTGCAAACGGTAAAATAAACATATACATTGAAAATTTAAACTCTAATACAACTTATAAGTATATCGGATTTTTAGTAAGAACAATTTAACAGAAAGGAGTTTTTTATGTTAGGATTAACAAATATTTGTTGTAGACCTTCGGGGGGGGTTGTAAAAATTGTTACATGGGCTTATGGTACA
>CAKPJM010000070.1 GCA_934162625.1 uncultured Clostridia bacterium | reverse complement strand
CTTAACCCGTGAAAGTTGATTACGGGAAGACCGATGTTTCCTACAAATTTTACAAACCATTTACTAATTGTATCTGGGTGCATTGGTTTGCCATCAGCTTGTACAAATAACCTATTAGAATTTACCCATAATTCGCCGTATAATGATTTTTGTTTTTCATACCATAACTTATATTCTTCAAGCAAAGAAATTACAAATGTGGGTATTGCTACTTCTCTAACAGAACTCTCTGTTTTTGGGCCTTTAGTAAATATTCCTTTTTCAGATAAATATTGACTTGCTTTATTAATACTAATAATTCCATTTCTAAAATCAATATCATCCCATTCCAATCCCATAAGTTCTCCAAGTCTTACACCAGTAAATACTGTTATAATAATTGCCACTTTGTATTTGATATTATCTGCATTTAATTGTTCTAAATTTTCTAATAAAAATTTACATTGCTCATCATCGTAATATCTTCTTTTAGGCTTATGAACTTTTGGCGGTTGAACTCTTTCTGCTGGATTATTTACAATAAGTTGCCAATATACAGCTTTATGAAGCATTGCACGAAGTAGTCTGTGATGCTCTAAAATTGTTTTTCTAGATAAAGGCTTTTTAAGTCTTTCGCCTTTGTTATTTTTAAGTCTTTTAATTTGTGTATCACTTTCAAGCATATCATAGAATTTCATAATGTCTGTTGGCTTAATCTTATCCAGTTTGAACTTACCAAAGTATGGTAAAATTCTAGTTTTTAATATTGCTAGATATCTTGCATAAGTTGTAGGTGCAAGTTCTTTAGAGCCATAATTGCGTTTCCATATTTCAGTAAATTCTTCGAATGTAATAGAATTACTCTCAATAACATTTCCTTTTTCAACCTCTGCAACAAACTTAGCAAGTTCAACTTTTGCATCTTTTTTGGTACAATGAACAGTTTTTGTATGTCTTGCAGGACTACCATCTAGGTTTTTACCACAGAAGTAAACTAACCTATATGTATTGTTACCTCTTTTTTCTATACTCCCTGCCATATTTTCCTCCTTTCTGTGTGGGAGAGAGTAATTTTTGTAATTTACAAAGAAATTACATGTTTAAGATTGTATATATTAATTATATAAAGTTTAAAAACAAAAGTCTAACCGACAATTGATTTTTTAGAAAAATTTTTGGGAATTGTATGGTAAATATTTGAAAAATTATTCATAATATGATAGTATAATATAGAAGGAGAATTTATATGGAAAGAATAGTTTATGAAAAGAATTTTTTGAAAAATGTTATATTTAGAGTTGATTTTTTATTAGATGAAAAAGAATTTGATAATTTAATGAATAAGGCAACTTTAGATGAAATAAAAAGACGTTTTGAGATATTAGAACCATTACAAACAATTAAAAATACTAACTTTATGGTAGATGTTAATACTAACACAATTAATGCTAATCAAAATGAAAGTAAAAAATATATTTTTAGAAAAAAACAAGGGAACGCGGCATTGATAATTGATTCACAATCTATAGTAATTGATTATACTAAGTATTTAAATGCAGAAATGTTGCTAGAAGATATAAAATTGTTGAATTTTATTTTTGCAAAGATTTCTATTTCAAGAATTGGATTAAGATACATTAATTACATAGAGCCAACTGGTTTTGGAGAAATTGATTGGGATAAGTATATACATAACTCAATTAGGGAAAGCCAAAAGATTGATTTTGGTGGAAGTCTATTACAGTCTATTAATGTAACAGATATAAAATATGATGATTATATAATTAAATTCCAAAGTGGAATTCATAACCAAAACTTCCCTGCTGATAGAGTTAAAGATGCATATGTTTTAGACTTTGATGCATTTAGTAATGAAATCAAACCTACAGAAGATATTGAAAAAATGATAGAAAAGTGGAATATTCAAATAGGCAAATTATTTGAAAAATTTATTACACCTGATTTTAGGGAGATATTAAATGGAAATTCAGAATTACAATATAAATAATAGTACGGAGATTAATTCTGTTTTAGACAGTGTAAAAAGGGAAGTTGTGATATCTGATTATATAAAAAAGAAAGATAATAAAGTAGAAATTGATTTGTCTAAATATAAGGATAATAAACCAACAAGAAGAATAGTAAAAGGAAGCATAATAAATGAATGAAATTATAACCCAAATAGTAGAATCTGAAGATTTACACATATATCAAGGAGAATTTATAAAAAATGTAGAGTTTATAGAAGATTTTTCTGAAAAGGATGGAAATATAGAAATATCTATAATAAATTTTCCATTAGTTGCTGTGTTGACACAGGAATGTGATTCGACTCAGGATTATAAAAATAGACTGAAGGATTATCAAAAGAGGAAAGAAACAAATGGAAAGGAAAGTATAGAAAGGAACCAATATTTACTGTCAATTATGGTGGCACCAGTATATTTATTAGAAGATGTTAAAGAAGGAAAGCATTTAGAACATTTAGGACATTCGTGTAGAACAATATCTTCTAGTGAAATAAAGAAAATAAAACAAAATGCAGATGCAAGATACCACTATATGAAAATTGAGGTTCTAGAGGGAAAATACATAGAATATATAATTGATTTTAAACAATATTTTACAGTAAATGTGGATAAAATATTACAGCATAAACGAAATAAAGAAAATGTGCAGTTCGTTTTAGGTGATTTATTTAAAGAAAGTCTAAGTCAAAGATTCTCTAATTATCTTAGTAGAATAGGTTTACCAGAAAATGAAATAAAAGATGAAGAATAAAAAGAAGTTGAACTATTTTGGTTCAACTTTTTGCAACTTTATATTATCAAGCCATTTCTCAAATTTATTATCAGTAATTTTCTCTTTAATATATTTATTTTTAAAGTGCAAATTTTGCACTTTGAAATTGATTGTTAAAAAATATCACAACAGATTATATATCTAATTTGGAAACAATAAAATCAAAAATGAACAATTACTTTCTTTTTTAGAAATAATATGATATAATATTAATATGAGAAAAAGGAGTGATTTTATTATGTTAGGAGAAAAAATAAAAGCATATAGAGAAAGTAAAAAAATGACTCAAAAAGATATTGCAGAAATTCTTGAAGTAGAGCCAGGAACAATATCAAAATACGAATCTGGAATTATAGAGCCTAATATAGAATCTATAAAAAGATTAGCAGAAACATTTGGAATAACTATTGATGAGTTGTTAAAAGATGAAGATGAGAAATTCGATATTTCAAAAATAGATATTTTAGAATGCCTAAAAGAGCAAAAAGAAATGGGGCTAAAAGGAAATTTATATCATAATACACAAGTTATATTTGCTTACAATACGAACCATATTGAAGGAAGTAAATTAACTGAAGATCAAACCAGATATATTTTCGAGACTAATACTATTTTATTTGAAGGTCAAACAGTAGCAAGTGTAGATGATATATTAGAAACAGCAAATCATTTTAAGTTAGTTGATTATATGTTAGAAGTAGCGGATAAAAAATTATCTGAAGAAATGATAAAAAAATTCCATAAAATTTTAAAAGAAGGAACATCAGATAGTAGAAAAGAATGGTTTAATGTTGGAGAATATAAAAAATTAGCTAATGAAGCTGGAAAT
>CAKPJM010000069.1 GCA_934162625.1 uncultured Clostridia bacterium | reverse complement strand
TTTTAAAGGTTTCTTATTGGCAGAAGCCCAACCTATTTCTACATGAACACCACCAGAATGTGGAACACCTGGTATTACACAAACCAAATCAACATTTTTTATAGTTTCAAAATCTATTACCGTGCTTTCTTCGGCAGAACTATAAGTCTTCCCCCACTTTTCTCTTTCGTGTGCCAAAAAATATTCACAGTTTATTTTTTTTAACTCATCAGTCAATTTTATAAAAAAACTTTTATATTTTGATTCCACTTCATAATTTTTATCACACAACTGAGAGTATGGCATCGCTAAAAATACTTTCATATATCCTCCTTAATTATTCATAAAACTCATCTGGAAATTCTCTAAAATTTTTATTTTTTCTAGACATTTTAGAACACACTTCACATTCATAACTATTGTAATCTTTTAAAAATTGTAAAATTATTTTTGTTGTTCTTTTCCTGCATGATTTTATGTCCTCAACATAAGCATTTGCTCTTTGATTTTCTTTTAATTTTTTTATATAGTTTTCTCTACCGCTTGGATCATCTATTTGAACGGCGATTCCCGCATAACAAATTTGGCTTAGCTTTGCACAGGTTGCTTCAGGATCACAGGTCTGTCCCACAATATCCCATCCCATTTTATTATAAAACTCTAATTCTGCCTTTGTTTCAATTCTGGGGTACCCATAAAAAGAAACATATGTTGCTCCTTCTTTTACTGGAAAATCCATTTTACGACTTGCTTCACATAATCTTTCAGTTAAAGTATTACAAAATGGTTCAAACATTTCGGCATTATGAAATGATATATTTTGATTCCAATTTAAATTGTAATTACCCGCTCCAATTAAGTCTCCTAAAACATAGACACTTCCTTGTGGCATTTTGGGATTAATTCCACCTACAACAAAAGTACCAATTAACTTTGTAGCACCAGAATTTTTTACAGCCTCTATCGTTTGTTGAAAATTGATTTGATTTGATGGAACTTTTTCTCCATTAAATCTTCCATAAATTATAATTACAGGTACATTATATATATTACCAATATAACATCTATGAACCGGTCCATAAGAAGTATTTATAGTAACTCTTTTTAAATTAAAATCTTTTATAATTTCATCACTTCTCATAATAATAGCTATTTCAGGTTTAAAATTTTCTAACATAATTAACCTCCTTAATTCTTGAAAAACATTGTTGGTAAATACCCATCATGTACGGATACTCTTTTTTTCTTAAATGTTTTAAAGTGTTCTTTTTCTAAATTATCATCATTATCAAGTGGACAATATGGATCTCTTTCATTTAAAGTTTTATACCACAACATTCTTCTATCATATACTCCACCTCTACATTTATCTCTAATAATGCAATTATCACATTTTTTTGGAATAGATGCTTTTTCAAATTCTTCAAACTCAATATTAGCTAATACATTGTTTTGCTTAATATTATATCTATTTCTATAATTTTCTGTAATTAAATACGTTGATGGACAAATACTTCCATTTGGTAATATTCTAATACTATCTATACCAGTATTTTCTTTAATGTCATTATCTCTTGTGTATATATTGCCTAATAATACATCACTTAAAGTAATAATTTTATAATTATGATAAATATACTCAATAGCATTTATGAGTGTTTTATAACTTAAGGTAAATTTCTTGTTTATTTTTTCATTATCACTAACAGGTCTATATATATTTAATCTTATCAACGCGTCATATTTTTTTGCAATTTCAAATAAACCATCTATATTTTCATGTGTCATAGTCTCCTCAAACCCGACAAAAACAATTGTAGCTGTTTTATTATCTTTTTGAAGCATTTCAAGAGTATTAATAGCCCAATCATACGCTTTAGGTTGTCCTCTAAAATAATTATGTTTTTCTTTAATTGCAAAGTCTAACGATACATCTATTTCATCAATACATTCTTTATAAATTTTATATAAATTGGGATTCTTATTAACTTTTTCAAATATATAGCCATTTGTTGTTAATGATTGAGTTATTTTTGGATAATTTGTCCTTACATACAAAATAAATTTAAAAAAATCATCACATATTGCATTTTCTCCAGTACCATAATTTATTGAATCAATTAATTCGTGATTCTCATCAATAAATTTAATCCAATCTGTTATTTTAATATTATTAGTACTATGTCTTGTATCTTTACTATAACAAAATTTGCAATTCATATTACAAGAATTTGTTATTCCCCAACCAACATTATATTTTTTCATTTGTCCTCGCCTCTTAAATACAATTATAAAGAAAAAAACTACGCAATACAATGAATCCATGTTTATAGTGCGCATAAAATTCTTTTATAGCTTCATACGGTTAATAAATCTTATAAATTCTTGTGTGGTAATTGACAATAACTTTGGCCTGTGTAATAAGAAAACATCAAATTCTGGCAAATTGCAATTCACTTTAATCTTTGACAAATTTGGATACTTTTCGATGGTTTTTTCAAATAAAAATCCAATTCCTATATTCTGTTCTGTCATTTCAGCAATCATATCACTTGTCGCTATTTCAAAAGATGGCTCAAATATTAGTTTCTTAGTTTCAAATAACTTTTTTAAACTTTTTGTGCTACTAGAAGTTTTTAAAGGAACAATAAGTGGATATTTCATTATATCTTTAATATCAATATTATTTCCTAAAAGTTCTTTTCTTAATAAACTACATGCAAATGAACATCTTTCGGTAGCAATTTTTTTTACTACATAATCTTTTGTATTTTCCTCTAAAGGAGAACAGTCAATTAAAATATCTAATTCTTTTAATCCTAATAATTTAAATAATTCTTTAGTTGATTTACATATTACTTCAATTTTAATATTAGGATACTTTTTTGTGAATTCCTTAATAATACCAGTTAGCAAAAATACACCGATATGAGATGGTATTCCAATTGTCAATGTGCCTCTTTTCAATTGAACTATATCATTTATTTTTCTTTCTCCATTTTTTAAATTATTTAAGGATTCCTCTACATATGGTAATAATTCTTCAGCTTCAGGAGTCATAATTAAAGTATTTCCTCTCTCAAAAAGTGTAACTCCAAGTTCATCTTCTAACTTTTTAATATTATAACTAATACTTGGTTGTGTTAAATCTAATTCTTTTGCTGTTTTTGAAAAACTTCCGTTTTTGCAAACTAAATAAAATAACTTATATAGTGATAAATCTACTAAAAATTCATTTTCTTCTAACATAATATTTCCTTCCCGATTAGTCAGTCGTGACTGACCATTTTATAAATTTAAACTTTATTTTTTAATTAGTCAATAAGTGACTATTCCACCAAAATTGGTTTCATTTGTGTACTCTTCATGAACTAAAAATATTTTCATTTTTTTATTTCCTTTCATATCTAAAAAAATGGTGCCTAAAAACATATATATTAATATTTTAGACACCTCTCCGTATATTAAGTTCAAAATTCATTAAAAAAAATATTGTTTTATAATAATTTTCTTTATTCTTTTAATAGTCATACAAAACTCCTCGACAATTTAATTCTATTTTACTCATTTTTTTTAATATGTCAATATACTTTTTTGATTTTTTTTTGATTTTTTTTTTGATTTTTGACACCAATTAAAC
>CAKPJM010000068.1 GCA_934162625.1 uncultured Clostridia bacterium | reverse complement strand
GGTCTGTCCCATTTCTTCCGGAATTAAATATTAGAATATATATTGTTCTTTTTTTTTATTCTCCTGAATACAAATTAGGTATAAACTTTTAGGAGGAAAAAATGAACAGAAGATATGAATATAAAAGAAAAGAATCTAAAATAAAAGAATTAATAGTATCGCATTTAGAAAACAACATAAAAGAATATACCATAATAAGTATTATATTTTTCATAGGAATTATAATAGGAATTATATTTATTAATAAGGCATCGGAAACACAAATTTCTGAAATAAATAATTATATATACACATTCGTGCAAGATTTGAAAAATGATAGTAATATAAATGAATTACTATTATTAAAAGATTCACTAAGGAAAAATTGTGTACTAGCTATATTTTTATGGTTTATGGGATCTACTGTAATAGGAATATCTATTGTATATATAACAATTTGCTTTAGAGGCTTTTGCTTGGGGTATACAATTTCTTCAATTATTTCAAGTTACGGAGTTGGAAAAGGAATTTTATTTTTGTCTTCAACAATTCTTTTACAAAATATATTATTTATTCCATGCATAATAGTTTTAGCAGTTAGTGGAATGAAATTGCATAACTCAATAATGAAAGATAAAAGAAGAGAAAATATAAAATTAGAAATCTTAAGACACACTATTATTTCTTTATTTATACTATTTATCTTAGTTTTTTCTTCTTTCATAGAAGTGTATGTATCAAAAAATTTATTAGTAAGCATTGTAAAATATTTATAAGAAAATACAAATTGCTTATAAAATAATAAAAAAGATTGCTTTTTATTTCTTAAAACTATATAATAAATAAGAAATTTCTTATATGGAGGTTATAACGTTGAGAAAATATTTTGGAACAGATGGAATTAGAAGAATTGCAAATACAGAACTTACACCAGAATTAGTATATAAAGTAGCAAAAGCCGGAGCATATGTGCTATCAAAACATTCAAATCATGCACCAACAATTCTAATAGGAAGAGATACAAGACTTTCTGGAACTTTAATAGAAAGTGCTATGACAGCAGGTTTTTTAAGCTATGGAGCTAATGTAAAACTATTAGGAGTTATGCCAACACCAGCAGTAGCATATTTGACGAAGAAATTAAAGGCAGATGCAAGTGTTGTAATATCTGCATCACATAATACATTTGAATTCAATGGAGTAAAATACTTTAGTAATAAAGGTATGAAAATATCTGATGAAATAGAAGAAGAAATAGAAGAAGTTATGGATTCACGGAAAAATTGATGAACTTAATGCTGTACATAATAAAATAGGAGTATCAGAGGACGGTACATATTTAATAGATGAATATGTATGCTTATTTAGAAGAATTTTTGAAGATAATATAGAAGAACATTTAAGGGATGATTTTGTTGTAGGATTAGATGTGGCAAATGGAGCAACATATAAAGTAGCAGAAGAAGTATTTAAAAAATTAGGTATAAAATATAAAATAATAAATAATAAGCCTGATGGAATAAACATAAATGAAAATTGTGGGTCTACTCATTTAGAAGGATTAAAGCAATTTGTAAAAGATAACAATCTAAGTTTAGGAATTGCATATGATGGCGATGGAGATAGATGCTTAGCAGTAGACGAAAACGGGAATGAGATAGATGGAGATATTCTTCTTGCAATATTCTCAAAATACCTAAAAGAAAAAGGAAAATTAAATAAAGATACATTGGTAGCTACAATAATGAGTAACATGGGATTAAATAAATTTGCAGAAGCAAATAAATTGAATTTGAAGCAAACCAAAGTTGGAGATAGATATGTACTAGAAGAAATGTTGAAAAATGGATATAATTTAGGAGGAGAACAATCAGGACACATAATCATGCTAGATTATAATCCAACTGGAGACCGGAATATTAACTTCTTTAATGTTAATACAAATTTTATTAGAAAAAAATGTTTCATTATCGAAACTTTGTGGTATAATACAAATATATCCACAAGTTTTGATAAATGCAAAAGTAAATAGTAGCAAAAAGAATTGTTATAAGGATGATGAAAAAATACAAAGTAAAATTACAGAAATAGAAAAAGAATTCTCAAATGAAGGAAGAGTTGTAATAAGACCTTCTGGAACAGAACCATTGATAAGGGTTATGATAGAAGGTAAAGAACAAGGATATATAACTAAAAAAGCTAAAGAAATAGCAGAATTAATAGAAAATAGGTTAAAATAAGGGAAAAACCCTAATAAAATACAAAGGAGGAAAAAACATGTACATTTTTGATGTAACAAACCCAATGACATTAGTATTATTACTTGCAGCTACAGTTCTTTTAATATTTTTAGGAAAGGAAATTAAAAAACCACATGCACCAGCAATTGCATTAATATTCTTCTTAGTGTTAGTAGTAATTCATAGTGTACAACTTGCAATAATACCTGAAGCAAATTATGATACAATCCGTTCTACTCTATTAGGATGTTTAAGCGTAGACTTAATAATGATATTTGTAACATTTTTTGGATATTTATGGGTTGATGATATTGCAGCAAGATTCTATAAAAAGAAAAGTATTGACAATAGTTTAGATTGGTTTTGGAATAAAGTTTAGTAAACAACAAGTAAAATAGCAGGTTTTAAGGAATTAAAACTTGCTATTTTAGTATGGTTATGATAAAATTTGATATTATATTATTAACAATGGAGGAATAATTAATGAGTAAAAATATTTTAATAGGTGGAGCTTGGCCTTATGCAAACAATTCGTTACACTTAGGACATTTAGCAGGTTTAATATCCGGTGATATTTTAGCACGTTATCATAGAATAAAAGGAGATAATGTACTTTATGTATCTGGTACAGACTGCCATGGAACTCCAATAACAGAAAGAGCAAAAAAAGAGGGAAGAACAGCAAAAGAAATAGCAGAGCAATATCATGAGGAATTTTCTAAAACTTTCAAAGCAATGGATTTTTCTTATGATTTATATTCAAAAACAGAAACGGATTATCACGCTAAAAAAGTTCAAGAGATATTTAAAAAGCTATATGATAATGGATATATATATGAAAAAATTGAACCACAAGCATATTGCGAAAAATGTAATAAATTTTTACAGGATAGAGAAATACAAATTAAATGTCCAGAGTGTGGCGAAATAACAAAAGCGGATCAATGTGATAATTGTGGACATACTCCAACAGTGGAAGAATTAAAAGACGGTGTTTGCTTAGTTTGCGGAAGCAAAGCTATAGAAAAAGACAATAAAAATTTATATTTTGCTTTATCTAAATTTCAAGATATTATCCAAGCAAACACAGATAAATGTAAGCAGTTCTGGAGATTAAACGCAAGAAATGAAACAGAAAAATATTTAAAACAAGGATTAAAAGATAGAGCAGTAACAAGAGATTTAGACTGGGGAATAGAAATACCTCTTCCAGGATATGAATCTAAAAGAATGTATGTATGGATAGAAGCTGTACTTGGATATTTAACGGATACAATGAAATTAGCAGAAGAAAACGGATTTAGCTGGGAAGACTTTTGGAAAGAAGGCCATAATAATAAAATATATATGTGCCATGGAAAAGATAATATTGTATTCCACAGTATAATATTTAATGGATTGTTGGCTGGACTAGAGGACAATTTCCATTTGGTAGATGTAATAGTTTCTACAGAATATTTAAATATAAATGATGAAAAAATATCAAAGAGTAAAGGAAATGGCATTACAGCTC
>CAKPJM010000067.1 GCA_934162625.1 uncultured Clostridia bacterium | reverse complement strand
CTCTGTTCCTTTTTCTAGGTATTTTACTGTATAGCTTACATCTGTTCTTGGTTTATAATAGAAGTTTATTTCATTATTTTCTGATTTTATCACTAATTTTTGTGTCTCTGAGCCAACTAAATCATATCCAACGCTTCTCAAATCTTTCGCTGTCTCTATTACTTCAGATCCTAGATATGCACTTTCAAATTTGCTAGTTGCTAACTTCTCTGTAGTATTTTCTTTATAATAGTTCACTATATAATTATTCCTTGGAACTACATCTGTTCCTTTGTCTTTTCCCTCTGTTTCGTTTACAGTAACTATGTTATATATTTTTACTTGATTATCTACATCTTCTTGTTTTACTTCATAGCTACCTAATTCTATTGTCTTTTCTTCTCCTGGCTTTAGGTTTACTACTACTTCTTGGTTTGTTATTCCTAACATGTTATCGTTTATTGTTACTTTTTCTAGTGTTACATTTCCTATATTTTTTACTTTTACGGCATATTTTATTTTGTCTTTTACTTGTGCCTTTCCTGTTACTTCATTTTCTTCTGCTTTTGCTAACTCTGATGTTTTTGTTATTTCTATTGAATTGTCCGCTTTTGCAACCTCTGTTTCTCTTTCCACTTCTTGTACATTATTGTCATCTATTTTAGCTGTTGCTTTATTATATATTGGTTTTTGTGCATCCATGTCATCTTGTGTTACCTCGTAATCGTATTCAAATGCTGTTTTTGTTTCTCCTACATTTATATCCACAAGTACAGTGTTTGATTGCATTGTATCTGTTACTTGTATTCCTTTAACATCTACTTTTCCTGTATTTGTGACAGTTACTAAGTAATGAATTCTGTCTCCTAATTCTGCTTTTTCTATACTGCTTCTTGCATTTACTATTTCTTTATTAGCTTCTGCTTTATATATTGTCGCTGTTTTTTCTATGCTAAAGCTTTGCTTTGCATAGTACACTTTTATTACATTGTTTTCTTCTATTTCACTTATTGTTAGTGGTAAATTTTCTGTTCTTTCTAAACCGTATCCGGCTTTCACTTTATCTTCATATGTTTCTATTTTTTGATCTTTTTTATTTTTTCCTACAGTTTCTGTCAAGCTTTCATCTAGCTCTCCATCAAAATAGTATTCTACTCTATATTTTAGATTATTATAGTTGATATTTTTATTTAAATTGTCTGCATCTTCTGTTAGGCTGAATTTATTCCAATTTAGCTCTTTTGATTCTGCTATTACTTTTTCACGTTCTACAGTTGATGTCTCTGGTTCTTGTGTAATTTCTCTTGTTGATTGTGTAGGTGTTGTTGTTCTTGTAGATGTTGTTTCGCCTGTTGTGTTCACAGTTGTATTTGGAGTTTCTTCTGTTTGCTGTTCTCCTCCATTTTCTCCTTGATTTTCTTGATTGATTGGTGTTTCTGCACCTGATTCTGGTTCATCATTTGTTCCTGTTACTGGTAATACATTTTTTTCTTCCATAGCTGCTGCTTCACCAGAATCTTTTAAGAATAATACTGTACCAGTTACACCTATTGCTAGAAGTAATACTGTTAATGCAATTATTACAATAGTTTTAGTACTAAATTTTCCTTTCATTTTAACCTCCTAAATTATATATTTATTTCTCTTGCTTTTACTATAAATCTATTTTTGTTTCCGTTTGTACATGTTATTAATGTTATTTCTCTTGTGCCCTCTTGTTCTGGTAATATGCAAGTTATATCGTTTGGATCTATAACATATGTTTTAAAAACTTTGTATTTTAATTTAACATTTTGTATGTCTGTCAACTCTATAATGTCTCCTTCTTCTAGTTTTTTTAGTTTTCCAAACATTGTCCCATTTAAATTATTGTGTCCTGCTAATGTAACATTTCCGATTTCATTTATTCTGTTTCCCCAAAACTTTGTAATTGATAAGTTTAAGGTTTCTTTATTTGTTTTTTCTAATATTGGATATTCTAATTCTATTTTTGGAATTTTAATAATTCCTACTACTTTATACCCCTGTATTTGCTCGTTTATTTCTGTAGTTACATCATCGTTACCTTGTAGGGCTTCAGAAATATTCATTATTACTTGTTTTGTTTTCTTCTCATTTTTATATATGCCTATATACTTTATTGCTACTAATATAGAAACTATTACTGTTGCTAATATTAATAATAGTAACAATATTTTATATAATTTAATTTTGTTCATATTCATTCCTACTTTTCTTGTTTTTTACTTAATGATTTTATTCTAATAGAAACAATTATTATAGAAACAATTAAAACAGCTAATACTATTAATAGAGCATTATTATCATATGTCACTGGCAATTTAGTTGTTATTTTTTCTATTATTTTTTCTTCAGATTCTTTTCTTGTAGATGTTAAGAATTGAACGTCCTCTAATTCTATTTTGCTTCTTATTTTTCTTCCTAAAAGCAAAATATATTGATCTCCGTCTTTTGAATCTTCAGGTTGCTCAATTTCATTATTCTTTACTTCTGTCCATTTTTCACTATTTACATTTGACACTACTTCTTCTATTGCCTTTGAAAATGCTTTGTATATTTTTAACTTAGTGTACATGTCAGTTTCATCATTAAATTTAGATATTTTATTTGCTATATCAAATAGTTCTTTTACTTTTTCTGATTCTTCTACTTTTAGCAATACATAAGAATAGTCTTTTGCTTCTTCTGGTAAAACAACTTTTCCAACTGTTGTCGTTATTTTTTTACCTTCGGTTTCTTGCTCTGTAGTTTCTTGTTTTATTTCTGTTTTAACATTTTTTGTAGTATTTGCTAATTCTTCTAATGTTTTTTCATTCATAGCTTGGTTTAAGTCTACTTCTACACCTTCTAGAATATAATTATCTCCTTTTTTTGCCCACATATATGTAGTAGTATTAAATTTTGCCATATTGCTACTGTTTACAAAAGCTATTTTGTTTGCATTTGTTTCAGAAGAATCTGTTTCTGATTCTGTAAATACTAAATCTGCTTTATTTTCATTTTTATTATTAGAAAATGCAAATTCAAAATCTGTGTTTAGATTATCTTTTATGTATATTAAATAATCTCCACTTTGTTTTTTTAATAGTTCAATATTCTCATTTGTTCCTAATACTGATGTTTGCATTGCAACTATCCCTAAAAAAATGATTGTTGTAACCAAAATCAATTTTAATTTTAGGTTGTTCATTTTATGCATCCCCCTTTTTTATTTAATAATATGATATTGAACCTAGTCCAATACCTTTTTTTAACCTTCAATATTATACTACGGAACCTTACTATTGTAAACATTATTTTCCATATTTTTTTATTTATTATGTCAAAATTATTACAATTTAAATGCTTTTTCAACTTTTATTTGCATTTTATTTTTGGTAATGCTATAATTCAATTAAGTAAACCAAAAGACGAAGCAAGGATGTGTTATTTATGGATATTAATAACATCATTGATAGGTTAAATAATGAATTAGATAAATTGAATAAATTAAAAGCTGGAGCTTCTATTAACACTAATGATTTTTTTACAGATAATGAATCTTTTAATGATGATTTATCTTTAGACGATTTGCTTGAGAATGATTCTAATGAGATTATCGAAAAAACAGTCTCAGATAGTATGAGTGTTGAAACCAATAATGATTACTCTGATATTGAGCCTGACACAGAAACAGTTTATTTAGTAACATTAAAAGAAAAACATCTTCTTACAATGCAAACAATGTTTAAGAAAAGCATTAGAGTTTCTTTAAAGTCGTTTTTAATTTCTATTACTTTAAGTTTTTTAAATTTATTTATATGAAAAAGGTTGCCGTTTATGGCAACCTTTTATCTTTGTTCTTGAATAGGAAAAATCGAAGATTTTCCTATTCAACAAAATGCTATAATCTCTATTGCCTTTGAGATTTCCTCATTTTATTCGGAAACTCAAATCGGCGAGAACAAAGGGCGACTAAAGTCGCTTTGT
>CAKPJM010000066.1 GCA_934162625.1 uncultured Clostridia bacterium | reverse complement strand
TCATTAATCCGACAAAGAATGAGTCAGCTTAGACTTATAGCCCGTTTAACATAGCGCAAATAAAAAGTTAAGCAAATCACAATTTATATGATTACTTCTTGATTAAAAAATTTTAATGTGATATAAAGAAAAGAGAAATACAAATTAGGAGGTATAAAGATGGCAGATTTAAAAGGAACAAAAACAGAAAAAAATTTAATGGAGGCTTTCGCAGGAGAATCTCAAGCGAGAAATAAATATACATATTTTGCAAGCAAAGCAAAAAAAGAAGGATATGAACAAATAGCAGCAATATTCCAAGAAACAGCAGATAACGAAAAAGAACATGCAAAAATGTGGTTTAAATTATTAAACAATGGAATTCCATCTACAGCAGAAAATTTAAAAGCAGCTGCAGAAGGAGAAAATTTTGAATGGACAGATATGTATGAAAAGATGGCAAAAGAAGCTAGAGAAGAAGGTTTTGATCACATAGCAGAATTATTTGAAGGTGTTGCAAAAATAGAAAAAGAACATGAAGAAAGATACAAAAAATTACTAGAAAATTTAGAGAATGGATTAGTATTTAGTAAAGATGGAGATAAAATTTGGAAATGCAGAAACTGTGGACACATATGCATTGGAAAAGAAGCTCCAGAAGTTTGCCCAGTATGTGCACATCCAAGAGCTTATTTTGAAATAAAAGCAGAAAATTTTTAGTATATAAACATACATTAGAGAAGTGGTAAGGAATGCATTTTGTATTAGACAGAATACATTCCTTTTAGTCTTTTGTTAACATAATAGAATTTCTATATATTGATTAGGAAGGTGAAATTATGGATTTTGATGATTTAATAAGAACAAGATATTCGTGTAGAAGCTTTTCGAATAAAGCTGTAGAAGAGGAGAAGATAAAAAAAGTAATAGAGGCAGGAATACTAGCACCAACAGCAAGGAATTTTCAACCACAAAAAATAAAAATATTGAAAAGTAAAGAAGATTTAGAAAAATTAAGTGAATGTACAAAGTTTGGATGGAATGCACCTGTATGTTTAGTTATATGTTATGATAAGGGGATTTCATATAAAAGGGGAATAGATAATAAAGAATTTGGAGATATAGATTCAAGTATTATAACTACATATATGATGTTAGAGATAGTTAACTTAGGTCTAGGCACAACGTGGATCGGACATTTTGATTCAGAAAAAGTAAAGGAAGTATATAATTTACCAGAAAATTATGTACCTGTTGCAATACTACCAATAGGGTATACTGCAGATGATGCAAAACCATCAGAAAGGCACTTTGAAAGAAAAAGTTTAGATGAAATATTGTTTTAAAATATAGAAAAATCCAGAATAAAATTCTGGATTTTTTATATATTTGTCTATCTTTTGCTGAATTGAGGTGCTTTTCTAGCCTTTTTAAGTCCGTATTTTTTACGTTCTTTCATTCTTGCGTCTCTTGTTAAGAATCCTGCAGCTTTAACTGTTGGTCTATATTCTGAGTTTGCTTCTACTAATGCTCTTGCAATACCATGTCTTATAGCTCCAGCTTGACCACTGATTCCACCACCTGTAACTTTAGCAATAACATCAAATTTATCTAAAGAATTTGTTGCAACTAATGGTTGTTTTACAATAACTTTTAGTGTTTCAACTCCAAAGAAATCATCTAAAGATTTATTATTTACAGTGATTTTTCCATTTCCATTTACTAATCTAACTCTTGCGATAGATTTTTTTCTTCTACCTGTACCATAGAATGCTATTTTATCTTTTTTTGTTGCCATATTACTTTACCTCCCAAACTTCAGGTTTTTGTGCTTGGTTTTCATGCTCTGAACCTGCATATATTCTTACTTTATTAATCATTTGTCTTCCTAATCTATTGTGAGGAAGCATTCCTTTGATTGCAAGCATCATTGCCTTTTCAGGATTTTTAGAAAGCATATCTCTTGCAGAAGTTTCTTTCATTCCTCCAATATATCCTGAATGATGTCTATATATTTTTTGATCTAACTTTTTACCTGTTAAGATAACATCTTTACAATTTAAAACTATAACATGATCACCTGTATCTTGATTTGGTGTAAATGTTGGTTTGTGTTTTCCTCTTAATAATTTTGCAGCTTCAGCAGCTACTCTACCTAATGGTTTTTGACTAGCGTCTATTATATACCATTTACTTTCAACTTCATTTTTCTTAGCCATATATGTTGTATTATTCATGGTAAAATTATTCCTCCCATCATAAAATGTTTATTTATAATATTATTTATATTAGTATAGAATATATTTTAACTACCGGGTAATAGGATAAAATATATGCTTACAAATATTCGTACCCCACTATTTTAATATAGAAATAAAAAAAAGTCAATAAAAACCTTGACTTTTTTAAAAAAATACTGTATTATTAATAAAGTTGAAAGAAGAAGTAACCCTTCTCACCTTATCTAAAAGGAAAAAGGTTAATATTTAAATTACAAAATAGTTAGTAATATAAATATATTTAGGGTAACTTGTTCTTTGGGAACAAGTTTTTTCATTTGTTAAATATGTTAAACAAATCAAAAACGAGTATTGCAAGGAAAACGAATTTAATTTCTTGAATAGTACAAAGGTACATTGAAAGAAATTAAGTGAAGTTTGATAAAGCAAGACGAAGATTTTCATTTGTTTGGAGGTGAATTGATATAAGACAAGACCAATTAATCAATGAACAAATTAGATTTAAAGAAGTTCAAGTAATTGATGAAACAGGTAATAAACTAGGAAAAATGTCTACGCACAGTGCTATTGATTTGGCTATGGACAAAAATTTAGATTTAGTTTTAGTATCTTCAAATCCAGAAAATCCAGTTTGTAAATTCATGGATTATGGAAAATATAAATTTGAACAAGCTAAAAGAGAAAAAGAATCTAAAAAGAAGCAAAAGACATTTGAACTAAAAGAATTAAGAGTTACACCAAATATAGAAGAACATGACTTTAACTTTAAAATAAAAAATGCAAAGAAGTTTATAGAGGATGGAAATAAAGTTAAAATTACAGTTCGATTTAGAGGAAGAGAACTTAACTATGTAAAATTAGGTGAACAAGTACTAAACAAATTCGCAGAAGAATTATCTGATGTATCTACATTAGAGAAGAAACCTTTACTAGAAGGAAAGAATATGTTTATAATACTAGCACCAAATAATAAATAATTATGGGAGGTAAAACAATGCCAAAGTTAAAAACAAACAAAGCAGCTGCAAAGAGATATTCTTATACAGCAAAAGGAAAAGTAAAAAGAACATCAGCTAACTCAAGACATAGATTAGCTACAAAAACAAAAAGACAAAAAATGTCAAGAAGACCAGGTGCTTATGCAGATAAAACATGCGAAGCAGGAGTTAAAAAATTACTACCATACGGAAATTAATAAGAAATAGGAAGGTGAAAGAAAATGGCAAGAGTAAAAACAGCAAGAATAACAAGAAAAAAACATAAAAAGGTTTTAAAACAAGCAAAAGGATATTTTGGAGCAAAAAGCTATAGATTTAGAAATGCAAATCAAGCAGTTTTAAAATCATTATCATATGCATATGTTGGAAGAAAAGATAAAAAAAGTGATTTTAGAAAATTATGGATTACAAGAATAAATGCTGCAGCAAGAATGAATGGAACAACATATAGCAAAATGATAGCAGGATTAAAAAAGGCTAATGTAACAATAAATAGAAAAATGTTAGCAGACCTTGCAGTAAATGATATGAAAGCGTTTGAAGAAATTGCAAATATAGCAAAAAATGCATAGATAGAAGAACTAAACGATTTAATAATAGAAAACTATTATATAAATCGTTTTTGTTTTATACTAGAAAATTTTTCATTTCCTAGTATGTAAAAAATACTATAATTGATATTGCCTTTGAGACCTTTTCATTTCATTCAAGAACTCAAATCAAGTATTGTTATAAATACAGGAAGAGGTTATTATGGAATATGAAAGAAATAGACAAACAGAATTACTTATAGATATAGATTCAATGGTTTATAATTATAAGGAAATAAAAAGAAAAATAGGAGATAAGGAAATACTACCTATATTAAAAGCAAGCGGATATGGAATTGGAGCAAAAAATGTAAAAAAATTTTTAGACAAAGTTCCAATAGAAAGAATAGGAACAGCTTTGGTAGATGAAGCGATTGTGTTAAGAGCAGGATTGGACTATAAACGGAGAGATTATAGTAATTAATCAACCACTTATTGAAGATATAGATAATATAATAAAATATGGAATAACAGTTGGAGTTTGCTATGACGAATTTGTTTCAGAACTGAATAAAATGGCTATGGAAAAAGGAATTAAGGCAAAAATCCATATTGAGATAGAAAGTGGAATGGGAAGAACAGGAGTACAAGAAAAAAATCTTGTACATTTCATAGAAAAAATCAAACAAATGAATAACATTATTGTAGAAGGAGTATATACTCATTTTGCAGAAAGTGATACAAATATAGAATACACACAAGAACAGATAAATAAATTTAGAAAAGCAGTTGATATAGTAAAACAGAAATTTGACACAATAAAATATGTGCATTGTGCAAACAG
>CAKPJM010000065.1 GCA_934162625.1 uncultured Clostridia bacterium | reverse complement strand
GAGGCAACCCCTGTGCCAATAGGGACAGAGATTTTTGGCACATTTAAATTAATAAAAGCATTGATTTGAATATATCAATGCTTTTGTTCTTACCCGATTTGAGTTTTCAACTAAAAGAAAAAAATCTCAAAGAGCTAGCAATTGTAGCTTTTTATCTAATATGAAAGTATCACTTTCCTATTATATGATAAAAGGCAGAACTTAATCTGCCTTTTAATATTTATCTATATTGATAATCTGCTTTATCGTTTTCCCAAGAATTTGGTTCATAAACAGTACCAACAAACCATATTTCACCAGTTTTTTTATCTCTAATCAAATACATAAATGGCTTATCTATCTTAATTTCTATCGGTTTCTTTTCATCGGCTGGCATCATTCCATCTGTCATAACAATAACTGTAACTGCTGCAGCTTTTACACCTTTTTCGGTAAAGTCAATATTAGCTTTGTGTAAGGCTTCACCAATCCAAAGTGGTCTTATGCTTGACATATTTGAAAAATCAGCTAAGTTAGGATCAAATGCATCTGTAATTCCTAATTTTTTCAAATCATCCTCTAAGCTCAAATCATAATCAAATGAAAATCTTGGTATAGAAATGTCTAAATCATATTTTCTTTTTTATTTTTTCTCCTCCCTCTTTCTTATATAAAAAATGTGCAACATGATCCTTTTGTACTCCAGCTTTTTGTTTGTTTTTCTCTGTTGTTTGGTATATTTTCCTTAGTCGGTTTATTGTTGTGCATTTTTTTAGCTTTTTGATAATATTTAAAGACTTATCTCCGTTTTTAGATATAAAAAATCAGAAATAAGTCTTGTAAATTCAATATTTTTTAATTTTGCAGAATTAACTATAAAACTCTACCTTTATCTATTATTGCAGTTATTCATATAAATTTTTCTTTCTGCTAATTTATCTTGAACTCCTCTCAATGCCTCTCCAAATCTTTGGAAATGAACTACTTCTCTTTCTCTTAAAAAGCGAAGCGGATCTAATACATCTGGATCATCTTTGCATAAATCTATTAATTTTTCATATGTCGCCCTTGCCTTCTGCTCAGCAGCTAAATCTTCTTGTAAATCTGCAATTGGATCTCCTTTTACAGCTAAGCAGTTTGCATCAAATGGAACTCCTGCTGCTGATTGTGGATATACTCCCCACCCATGATCAGTATAATATGCTCCAAGTCCTGCTTTTTCTAATTCTTCTGCACTACATCCATCTGTTAATTGATGAACAATTGTTCCCACCATTTCAAGATGCGCAAGTTCTTCTGTACCATGATGTTGTCAATTATAAAAATTTATGGAACTTTATATTCTAAACTTTTTTCTTCTAATAATTTAAAATTGCAACTTAAATCTCTATAAAATTTAGCCATCTTACTTTTACTTTTTTGTTACTATACTATAAATCTTTTCTGCTTTTTCCATAATTTTTGCTTTATTTTCAGGCTTGTTTATGTAAGAATATTATTCTGAAAGTAGTCTTTTATATCCATAACTTTTACTTTTCATATTTAATAAATAAACACTTTCTTGTGGTACTGATATCATATCAGAAAATCTAATTATACCTAAATCATTTTTGGTTTTAGTATTTATAATCTTGAAAAAAGTTAAATTGCCTTTATATGTTAAGTACCCCCCATAATTTTTCTGGAAACTCGTTTATAGTAAACTAAAGGCTCGTTTCTAACCTAATGTTCAATAGGATATTCGTTTATAGGATTCGCATTATCTAGCCCTTCTAAATGTATATGTGTTGCGTGATGCACGCTATCCTGCTTTGTGTGTTCACTTAAAATTTTTCAAAAAATGAACTAGTTATCCTTAATCCTCTTAGTAAAAAACAATGTACTTTTAAAATTTAGTCAAGGCTGTGCTATACACATTCACTTTAGCCTTAATAAAATTTTATAAAGTACATTATAATTGTTCTGTGGGGAAAAGTTTTTACTAATCGTTTAAACTTATTCCTTGAGTAGAAATTTTTTCTCTTAATTTTGCAAATAAATTTTGTATATATTGACTATTTACTTTAAATATTTTGCATGCTTCTTTCATTGTTTCATCGCAAAATGTATTTTCAGAAAAATACTTTAAAATCTGTCTTTCACAATTATCCTCTGATAAATTCTTAATAAATAAGGAATTATCCTCATCATCCGGAATTTCATCAGTAGTTCCTTTTGTTTTTATATTTATATCAAATGCTTCGCCAGTATTTTCACCTAAACAGATAGACTTTATATTGCCAATAGCATAAAAATATGCTTTTTTATACAAAATAGAACCATGACTTTCTTCATATATACTTGATGTTATAAAAGGAATACCTTTTTCATCTATAGGATTTCCTTTACTTGTTAGGTACAAGTATCCTTCTTGCAATAAGTCTTGATAATATTTTGCACATTTGAATCCATTTGATGACATATATCCTATTGCAGACCTAGTTGCTATCCTTAATATTTCTAAAATTTCCTCTACATTGTTTTTACAATAGTCATTTGGCAATGCTCCTGATATATGCTCTCCTAAAGAAACTCTTTTTCCATTTTTATAGTTATTTGAAATTCTATAAAAATCTTGTCTGCTTTTTTTCATAACATTTACAACTAAATCATATGTAGATATTTTTAAAGTAGAAGATAGTCTTCCTAATTCATCCCATGAGTAATAAGTTCGTATATTAGGATTTATTTCACTCATAAATTTTTCTCTTTTAGATATAATTAAATCTTCTTTTTTTGCTTTATATCCTTGTGAAAAACATTCCTTTATTCTATCAGCTCTAAGATCATAATAAATCTGTTCACTTTTTCCAAGAACATACACCAAAAAATCTCTTACATTTATATGATATTTACTTGAAAGAGTTTCAATTTCATCTTTATCAAATCTATAATCACCAGTTTTTTGCATTCTTGTAGTAATAAAACTATCTAATATTTCATCTCCTTTAATTTGCATTCTTTGATGCTTAAATTCTTTATATTTATCTGACCAATATGTATCTGTTTCTGAAATTGGTCTATACCATTTTCCAAATTTATTTATTCCTAAAACTTGACCTAAAAAATCTCTAATATTTATTCCAAACTTATTTGCATACTGCATAATTTCATCATATGAAAACTTACTAGAAAAATCTGTTTTTCCTTTAGAACTTAAAATATACTCTAAAATATCTTTATTTACACCATTAAGATAATCAACTTTATCCGTTTCATATTTCTTTGAAGAAACCGTTTTAAATTCTCCATTTTTAAATCTGTTTAACATGTTTCTACTAATTCCCAGTATATTAGTACAAAGGTCATTCAAATTTATACCTAATTTTAAGCTTAATTTTTTTAATTCCTCAATGTCAAAACTATTAGAAAAATCTGCCTTTATTTTTTCTTTAATAATCTGTAATCTATATGAAGAATTTTTCTCTTTAAAAAATTCTTGTTTAATTCTTTTATATTCCACGCATTTTACAAAATCATTGTTACCATTTCTCAAGTTATATATTTGTTGTTTGCTTAGTTTCAAAACATTAGTACAAAAGTCTTTTAAATCCATATTATAAACTTGAGCAAATGCTTCTATCTCCTTTAATGTAAAATTATATGAATCATCTCTTCTTATTTTTATTATAACAATAGAGTTCCATATTGTATTAATATCCATTTTTACCTCATTTCAAGCTATATTATATAATAAATTTACATAAAATTCAACAAAATTCACTATATATACAGAATAAATGGAAATGAAATGTAGTTGCTTTTGCATATTATCCATCATATAATGTTAGTATAAAAAATGTAAATTTGCTCAAGATAAGTTGTCTTGGGTATTTTTTTTGGAATTTTTTCATAAAGTTAAATGAGGCGATTATATGATATTAGAAGAATATACATTAGAAAATACCAAAATAAAATTTTATGACGATTATATAGTAGAAAATATTAATACCCAAAAAGAATATATAGATAAAATTATAATTAATTTAATAAATAACCCCTTTTTATGTAATATGTCGAAATCTCATATATAATTTATGCAAGTTAAAGACAAATTACAAGGAAAGGAGGAAATGTGCAAGATAGCGCATATGCAATATATTTAAGAAAGTCTAGAGAAGATATAGAATCCGAAAAATATGGAGAGGGCGAAACTTTAGCAAGACATGAAAAAATCTTGACTACCTTAGCAGAGAAACGAAACTTAACTATTGGTAAAATTTACAGAGAAGTCGTAAGTGGTGAAACTATTAGTGAAAGAAAAGAGATGCAAAGACTTCTAAAAGATGTTGAAAACGAAAAATGGGCTGGTGTTTTAGTTGTTGAAGTAGAAAGACTTGCGCGTGGTGATACTGCTGATCAAGGTCGAGTTTCAAAAGCATTTAAATATTCTCATACAAAAATTATTACACCTGTTAAAACATATGACCCTGATAATGAATTTGATGAAGAATATTTTGAGTTTGGCTTATTCATGTCTAGAAGAGAATATAAAACAATAAATAGACGTTTACAGAGAGGTCGTGAAGTTTCTGTTTCAGAGGGTAAATTTGTTGGCAACATTGCTCCATTTGGATATGATAGGGTTAAATTAAAAGATTCAAAAGGTTATACTTTATCAATAAATCAGAATGAAGCACATATTGTAAAAGAAATCTTTAGATTATATGCTTTTGAAAGTAATACTATAAATCTTGTTGCTAAACAACTAAATTATATGAATTTAAAGCCTAGAATTTCAGATGAATGGACTATTTCTTCTGTTAAAGATATTCTTTCTAATCCTACATATATCGGCAAAATTGTTTGGAATAGAAGGAAACAAAAAAAGAAAACTAAAAACGGACATCTTATAATTAGTAGACCTCGTAATCAAGAATATTTAATATATGATGGATTACACGAGCCTATTATTGATACTAAAACTTGGAATTTAGTACAAGAAAAAAGAAAGCAAAATTCTCCTAAGGTAAAACATAGCAATATAGTACAAAACCCATTAGTTGGTTTAGTATTTTGTGAGAGCTGTGGC
>CAKPJM010000064.1 GCA_934162625.1 uncultured Clostridia bacterium | reverse complement strand
GAGCAATAGGAACAGATGGAAAAGTAGATTCTACAAAAATATTATTACCATCTGGATTGTCAAAAGATGCACAAAAATCTACAGAAACCAAACTAGTAGTTCAAGGAGAAACTACTCTATGGCAAGTAGATTTGAATTCTGCCAAAATAGAACCATATCGTGAAACATATACATTTACAGTAGGAGAACTTGGTAGCAAAGGGCTATTACCATCAGATGTTAGCGGTACAATGAATATCTCTGCTTCTAATTTCTGGAGAGATGATGTTTCAGATAACATAAAGAATAGCTTTATAGATATTCCTGATTTACCTGCTGCAATAAAAAAGTACAATATTACATGTTCAGATCCAGACTATACAGAAGGTAGTTTTGGTAATATTCCTTCTAAAGGTTATCTTTTTTTAGTAAACTCTACTACTTATGACATTGCTATTGCAATTATTAATGAAAACGATGAACAGATTAATAACGATAATTATCAACCATATGCTGATTTGGCTTTTACAATATCTATGCCGGAATAAGAAATGTACTAAGAACAAAGCAACTTATTCGCCGATTGAGTTGAATTTCCGAATAAAATGAGGAAATCTCAAAGGCAATAGAGATTATAGCATTTTTTTCCTAGTATATAAAAACAGCCCTTTTTGTTCTAATCCAAGCAAAAGGGGCTATCTCTATTTAATTTTATTTTTCCATTAATGTATATGTTCTTCCATCATATGTTATTTCTTTTCCATCCTCAGAAATACTCATATTGTATTCTGCTAGTTTTGCGGTAAATTCATCTTTTGTTGTTATTCCTGATATGTCAATAGAGCGTCCTGCATCATCAAAAGAGTAAAAGATACAATAGTCGCTTTCATCATAATATACAACATAATTTGCCTACTAAACTATCTACATCACTTATTTTTCCTTCTGCTACATTATAACTTGATAATGTGATTTCAGTTAATCTTTCTCTTTCTGATTCTCTTTGTGTTTCTGTAGCTGCTTTAGTTGCAGTTTCAAATAATCCTCCATTTAATGATACTGAAATCGTTACGCCTACTAATATTAGCATTACTATTACTGTTATTATTAGGGCTATTAATGTAATTCCATTGAAATTTGGATACGCACTGTGCATCCCATGTGCTTTTTGTTTGTTTCTTTTTGAAAATTCAGGACAGTCATTTATAACTTCCTTTTGGGCAGACACAGGGCCTGCCCCTACATTCTTTAATTTTTCCATTTGTTTTTCATCTTTTCTTTTGTAATTTTATTATGAAATAATGTTACCATATACCATTTTATTTTTTAATAGTTCTTATGTTTATTTGTAATTACATATTTACTCTATGTTAAAAAAGCTTTGGATTTAATCCATCTCTTTCTTTGCAAGATTAAGGAACTAATGGGGACAGACCCCTTTTGTTTTAATTTAAACAAAAGGGGTCTGTCCCCATTAGTTCCTTAAATTTATTTCAATTCTATTTTTGGATTATCTGTTATTATATATTCTTCTTTTGGAAATACCCTTTTTTCTGCTGGTATAAATCCTCTTACTTGTAATGTTGGAAGAATCCAAGTATATGGTCCTATAAACGTTCCAGGAAGTGTTACTGCATTTGCTCCTAATCTCGAGCAATCTCCTATTATACTTCCGAAAAAATCAGTTTGAGTATCTACTTTTTCTCCATTTATTCTCACAGTAATGTTTTTTTGATCAAATCTTCTATTTGCAAGTATTACTCCGCTTCCAATTCTTGTGGATTTTCCAAGTATAGTATCTCCTACAAAAGCTAAACTTGCAACTTTTGCCTTGTTTTGAAGTATTGCATGTTTAACTTCTGAGCCATGCCCTACACATGCATTATCTCCTATTATTGTCCCTGGCCTTATTAATGCTCCAGACTGTATTTCTACATTTTTTCCAATTAGCACTGGTCCTTGTATTGTTACATTTGAATGTATTTTTGTACCTTCTCCTATATAGTAATTTCCTGTTATCGAGCAAAATTCTCCTATTTCAGAAGCATTATTTATTTTCATTTCTTTATTATTCATATAAGTTTTTATAAATTCATTTATGTTGTTTATTGCTTCCCATGGATATGTACAATTCTCAAATATTTCTTTGAATGCAAATTCATCCATATTTTTAAAATAATAATTTAACTTTACTTCTTCCATTTTTATCCTCCTAATATATTACAATTTATCTATATTTCTCTAAAATTGTTCCTAAATCCCTTGAGAATTCTTTTAATAATACAATCTTTATTCCCACGTCTTTTCCTTTGATATAGTCGTCTATTACTTGTTTTAGTTGCCTTATATTTTTCATTTCTGGTTCAATTTCTTTTGTATATTTTTCTGCTCTATCTAGCAACTTTTCTTTTATAGAAACTATATCTTCATTGCTTGCACATGATATTCTTTGAAACATCTGATATGGATCATAAAATTTGAATATCGGAATATTCATACATTCTTTATCGAATCTTTCATAAAAATTCTCCATTTTCATTGGTATACATTTAAATATATCTTCTGCTTTTTGTGAATACATCTTGTCTTTTAGTGCATTATTTATCATATAAAAATGATTTAATATATCATTTATTTCTTGCGTCTTTTCACCTATTATTGTTTGTTCAATTTCTTGTTCTGCATTTTCTGAATACTCAGATGTTAATGCAGCAGCGTTCATTCCGTTAAAGAATATTCCCCTTATAGTTTTTATGTCGTAATTTATTAAACCTTTTTTTATAAAGTATGTAAAATAAATAAATATCTTTACTGTGTCTAATAATTTTACCTTTCCAGCTTTTACATCCTCTATTACATCCTCTATTACTCCTGGAAATTGGTCGTCAGATATTTTCCAATACTCTTCTGTAAGAAGTCTTTTATATCCTGGAAGCTTACCTGTATCTACAGTATTTATAATTACTTCCATATTTTTCTTAAATGTTTTCATATCAAATATTCTTGTTCTTACATATATCTCTATGAATTTAAAGAAACGATACTCTACCTTAAAATTATAATAATAATTATTATCAAACTCTTTAATATAAAATTGCCTATTATCCATAAGCACTCTTGAAGATACAAGTATAGATTTATACTCTTCATTATCCATTATATTTATAAATTTATCCTTTGTAATTTTACCTGCCTTTATTTCAAAAGATATGGCTATTGTAAATATAAGCATTGTTTGTAATATTCTATAATTTGTGTTTGGATAATATTTATTAACCATTTCATAAACTTTTTTAAAATCATTTAGTGCATGTTTTAATATTCTTAAGTTTCTTGTACCACTCTTATTAAAAGTTGATACTATATAGTTTGTATTTTCTCTCAAGAATCTTATTAACTCTGTATTGTTTTCATATCTCATTAGGATTCCATTTATTATATAGTTAAACTCTGGTTGATATTCAAAAGTTTCTCCTATTAGTTTTTCTTTTATTCTTTCATAATCATTTGCTTTGTCAAATACGTATTCTATTTTATCTTGTATTTTTTCTACCATTGGCTTGTCTGTTTTAGATAAATCTCCCTCTTTATCTAAAATATATGTTGCAATAAATGTTTTCATTTCCAAATTTGAACTTTTTAGCTTTGTAGATAATTCCTTTTCATTACATATTATTATAGTTTTTATATGATCATGCTCAACAAAGTTATTTATATAGCCTAAAATATCTATAACGTCAACATTTGCTCTTTCTAAGTCGTCAAAGCATAAAACTTTATCATCTGTAGAGAAAAATTTGCTGTAATCTACTTTGTCTCCATTTTGAGTAACTCCAAAAAGATTTGCCATGTCAAGTCCTGTTTTTGCATATTCCGGTATTGACTGTTGCCCGGTCGCATTCATGTATTTTTTCATGTTTTTGTCCATCAATTGTGTTGTTTCTATAAATATCTTTTTACTTATGTCTTCAAGGTTTGATATTCCATATAAAGACATATATATTGTTGTATAGTGTTTTCCATTAAGTTGAAGTGTATCTATTTTATTTCTTATTTTGTTATTCCAAAAATATGTCTTTCCACTACCCCATTCTCCATTTATCATTATTGCATAGTCTGTATAATCAGCTCTTATATAGTCCAATATGCTTTCTACCAAATCTTCCATATATTACCTCCTTAATCTTTTGCTATAGTTAATACTCCTACTTGTTTTGCTCCAGCCTTTCTTAAAACTCTGCTGCATTCATTTACTGTACTACCTGTTGTATATATATCGTCAAATAACAGTATTTTCTTATCAATTATTTCATTTATACTCTTAATTTCAAATGCGTTTTTAATATTCTGTTTTCTTTCATTTTTATTTAATTCTGATTGAGCTATAATATTTTTTTGTTTAATTAAAACGTCTGTTTTCAGCTCTAAACTAATATTTTTGCAGATTTCTTTTGCTATTAATTCTGTTTGGTTATATCCTCTTTTTAATCTTCTTTTTTTGTGAATAGGAACTGGAATTATTATATCATATTTTTCTAAAAAGCCACAAACTTTTTTGTTTTTTAATATTATTTTTGCAAATGTTTTATACATATATGATTTGTCTTGAAATTTATATTCAATAAGTCTTTGCCTTATTATTTCATTGTATTTAAAAATATGCATACTTTCATTAAAATACATCTTTTTATTTTTATTAATTAAATTAATTTCATATTTTTTTATTTCGATTGTGCATTTTTTACATAAGCTATCTTTACATATTTCTCCGCATACTCCGCACACATTTGGATAAATAAGTTCTAATATTTTGTTTAACATGTTTCTCCTTTAATTTTATTGGGATTTCTGGAAAGAATTTTCCATGATTTTTTAGATTTTAAAAATTATAATTTTATAATAATATATTCTACATTTGACATTCTTTTCCTTTTATCATTAGGATAGTTTCTCCAAAGGCAGGCGATTAAAATTTTTCCTACAAATTCTCTGCATCATTTAAAATTTGGTCTGAACATTAACAAATAGTAAACTATCATCTGACATTTTTTAAAAAATATAGGTTTACAATAGATATGTCACACTAAAGAAAATAAAATTGAAAAGGAAATACCAATATGATATAGTTTGA
>CAKPJM010000063.1 GCA_934162625.1 uncultured Clostridia bacterium | reverse complement strand
TGGTAAACCTATGCAAAGAAGACCTTACACAAAAGCAGACAAACCTGATACCCTTATATGTTCTAATTCAAAATGTGATAATGTAAGTTCTAAACTTTATATTGTAGAAAATAAAATAATTGAAGCATTAAAAATTTGGCTTGAAAATTACAAAGTAAATTATGAAATAAAAGATAATTCAAGTACAGATAATAACAAGATAATAGAACAATCCATCACAGCTACAAAAAAAGAATTAGAAAAAGAAAATGCTAAACTTAATAAAATATATGACTTTTTAGAAAATGGTATTTATAGCAAAGATGAATTTATAAATCGTTCTAAATCTATAAAAAATAATATTCAAAATTTAGAAAATGAATATACCGAACTTTTAAGTAAAAATAATGAGTCGAAACAGCAGAAAGAAATTATGATACCTAAATTAGAAAATGTTATAGATTTATATTATAAGTTAGAATCTGCTGAAGATAAAAATATTTTACTAAAAAGTATTATTGCAAAAGTTACATATTTAAAAACAGAAAAAGCTATAAAAAAAGATGCAGACCCTACTAATTTTGAGTTACATATATATTCTAAAATACCTAAATATTAAATGTTTTTGTTGAAAAACTAGATAAATTGTAGTAATATAAAGAAAAAAGAAAGGACTTTTAAAATGGAAAAAAATTTATATCAAAAATTAGTTGAAAGAAAAAATAAAGGTGAAAAATTAGAATGGGATGATATAACAAAAGAAGAATTAGAAGAACTTTTTGAAAAAAGCAGCGACAGTATGATAGCAAATTTATATGGTGTAAGTAAATCCCAAGTAACAAATAAAAGAAAAAAATGGGATATAAAACAAATTAACTATACTATAAACAAATTCTTTAGTGAAGAGTTTAATAAAAATCTATTAGAAAATTTAAATCAAAGTTCTAAGGATAGATTATTAAATAAAGATAACTTTGATACTATTTCTATAGCTTTAACTCATTATCTTTTCAGGAACGGACCTGTTGAAGATATGCATAGCGACGGAAAATTATCTCAAGAAGATATGAAAACACTTAACAAATTTATGGTAAATAGAATTTCAGGTTTACTAAAAACTATGGATAAAGGGGAATGGTTAAAACTAGAATTGTTACTAAATTTTTATAGTCTTTATGGAAGAAGCTGGGATAAACCTGTTCCTGACACAGATGAAATAGATACAATATATTCAAATAAATTTTAATACTATCTTGCAGTCAATAGTTAAAGTTGTAATCAATGTCTTTAACTATTGACAACATCATGGTACACATTCTTCTGTACCTATATCATTTAATATAGCCTTTGCTTTTTGATCTGGCATTCCAAATCTTTGTGACAAATATCTAAGTGATGCTCCAAGCTCGCCATCTGGCCCTCCGTATTGAGATATTATGAACTTTGCCAAACGTGGATTTGGACATTTTATATTTATTGGATATTCTAATACTTTATTATAAGTCCACATTAATAATTCCCCCTTTCCCAAGGCCATGGTTGTTCTAACCATCTCCATTTGTTACATGGGTAAAAAATTGTTAGTGGCCCATACATTTTTTGATATTTATCTTTTAAGTCTTTTGTTTGTTTGCAATACTCTCTATGCATGCATAATGCCCTTTGGTCATCTGGATGTGTATCCAAATATAGTCCAAGTTCTATAATTGCAAAGTCTAAACTTTTAATTTGATCTATCATTTCTTGCCTTCTCATATCTCTTTCACAATTATTATTTCTATTTTCTTCACAGTTACACTCTTTAGAATCTATCATTTGTTACACCCCATTCCTATATTATTTGTTCTTCTAATATACTCAATTTCTTCCATAGATTGCCCTGGCATATATGGACTTACTAATTCTGGAAATATTGTTCCCATTTTTAGCCCAACACAGGGAGTAAAAGTTTTATCCATGGTTTGCCATGGCACATAACTTTGAGCAAACATTGGATTTGTTGGAAATAGTTTGTCTTCTTCATCAAATCCACATTCACATGAATCACTTACATCCATAGTATTTTGAACATATTCACAAGTATCATCTAACAAATCTTGATTATCTTCTTTACAACTATTATTGCAAGAGCAACAAGATCTTGTTTGCATATATCTTCTATACATTAATATTCCTCCTTTTATAGTGTATATATATATCTTATGATTACTTGCTTAAAAGTGTGAAAAAGCACTTAGTTTTTCTAAGTGCTTTATATTGAATAGAAAAAATCGAGGATTCTCCTATTTACCAAAAATATTTAAATTATTACAATTCCTCCCATTACAGTATTTGTATCTGCTTCTGTATCAGATAAATCTGTAACAACTTTTGCACCTCCTGCGATTACTATTTTGTCTCCTTTTTGTAAAAATCCTTCTTTCTTTAGAGTATCTATTCCTAGATAAACCAATTTGTCTATACTTTCTTGATGTGGGAATAACTTAGGTATTATATTCCAAGCTGCTCCTAGTTGTCTATATGTTGTTTCATTTTCTGTAATTGCAAATATTGGGCATTCTGGTCCAAAACTAGATAACATTCTTGACGTATCTCCTGTATTTGTATATGCAATTATTGCTTTTGGTTCTATGTTTGATGCTAATGTGCAAACAGAATAATTCATATTAAACTTATAGTCTAATTTTTCTAAATCATATTCTCTGTTTCTAAATCTTTTCCAGTATTTTAATGATTTCTCTATTGTTGTTGCTACTCTATCCATTGTTTTTACACATTCTATTGGATAGCTTCCTGTTGCTGTCTCTCCTGAAAGCATTATTGCACTACTTCCATCATATATTGCATTTGCTATATCACTTACTTCTGCTCTAGTTGGCTTTGAATTTGTTATCATACTTTCTAGCATCTGTGTTGCAGTTATTACTGGTTTACCTTGTTTGTATGTTTTTTTAATAAATTGTTTTTGATATATAGGGACTTCTTCCATAGGTATTTCTACACCCAAATCTCCTCTTGCTACCATTATTCCATCTGATACTTCTAGTATTCTATCAAAATTATTTATTCCTTCTCTATTCTCAATTTTTGAAATAACCTTTATATGCTCTCCATTATTTTGCTTTAAAACTTCTTTTATTGCAAGTACATCTTCTGGTTTTCTTACAAATGATGCTGCAATGTAGTCAAATCCTGCTGTTATTCCATATTTTATATCTGCTATATCTTTTTCTGTTATACTTGGCAAGTTTAAAATTAAATCTGGAACATTAATACTTTTTCTGTTTGTTAGGTATCCCCCTTGAATAACTTCACAAACTATATCTTTATCTACTATTTCTTTTACTTTTAATTCTATTGTTCCGTCATTTATTAATATGGTTTTTCCTATATCTACATCTTTATATAGTTCTTTATATGTTATAGATACTTTTGTTTCGTCTCCTAACTCTTCTGAGTTTAGTAATGTAAAAGTAGCTCCTTTTTCTAATAAAACTTTTTTATCATCTTTAAATTTACCTATTCTTATTTCTGGTCCTTGTGTATCTAATAGTAAAGGAATTGGTAATCCTAGTTCTCCTCTAATCCATTTAAACACATTTATTCTTTCTTCTTGGTCTTGATAATTCCCATGTGAAAAGTTTATTCTTCCAACATTCATCCCTGCATGCATTAATTGTTTTAACACTTCTGGATCATCTGTTGCTGGTCCTAGTGTACACACTATTTTTGTTTTTCTCATAATAAATTCCTTTCTTATAATTGTAATTTTACAGTGGAATGTGTGAGATTCGCACTGCAAAAAAATCTATTTTGTTATCCATTTAACTAAATTTAAATTAGCACTATCTAATAGCATTTCATGTTTTGGCATTACCCTAAATGTATATCCGTAATTTCCTCCAGTTTTTAATTCTATTTTAGCAGTATAAGTATATGTTTTATTTTCATTATCACTTTTTATTAGTTGCATTGGTATTATACTTATATTTTCTATTGTTCCATTATCTAATATTTTTCCATAATATACTTGTGCTTCTATGTTTTCTACATTTATGTTAGGAAGTTTAACCAAACAAGACACATCTATATTCTTTCCTGCATCCATTGATATATTATCTAAATTATTATTTTGTTCTATAGCAATATCTTCCCAATTTGCATATAAATCATTTTTTACTTTATTGTATTCTGTAACCAAATCTAAGTTTTTAAAATATTTATTAGTTAAGTTGCATAATGGCATATATAATTTATTTGTGTAGTCTACAAGCATTCTTGCTGTACTGTAATTTCCTCCTGTAGAAATAATAGAATTTTTCATTAATTTTAGCCATTCTTTTGATATTCCATTTTCTTTATTATAATATGCAGGTATTATTTTATTTTCTAATATATTATAAATACTTTCACTATCTGCTATATCTTGTTCTTCATATGAATAGTATTCTGCATTTGTTCCTATTGCCCATCCATTTTTTTGATTATATCCTTCTGCCCACCATCCATCTAGTATACTGAAGTTAACAACTCCATTTACAGAAGCTTTTTCACCACTAGTTCCAGAAGCTTCCATCGGTCTTCTCGGGTTATTAAGCCATACATCCACTCCAGAGATTAGGTGTCTTGAAATTTCCATGTTGTATCCCTCAAGTAAGAATATCTTTCCTTTAAATTGAGGCATCATAGATATTTCATGTATTCTTTTTATTAAGTTTTGCCCTTCTATGTCTTTTGGATGCGCTTTTCCTGCAAATATTAATTGAACTGGTCTAGATTCATCATTTAATATTTGTGTGATTCTTTCTAAATCTTTAAATATTAATGTAGCTCTTTTATATGTTGCAAATCTTCTTGCAAATCCTATTGTTAATGCATTAGGGTTTAATTTTGATGTTATTTCTCTTATTTGATCATAATGCATTCCGCTATTTCTTAATCTATTTGTTACGTTTTCATTTACTAATTTAAATAATCTTTCTTTTCTTAGTGTATGTTCTTTCCAAAGTTCTTCGTCTGGAATATTATTTATTTTTTCCCAAGTTTCATTCAAATGTATTTTATCTTGCCAATATGGAGTTAAATATTTATTGTAAAGCTGTTTAAGAGTTGGTGCAAGCCATGTGCATGTGTGTATTCCGTTTGTTACATATGTAATTGGCGATTCATTTGGTGCAATTTCTGGCCATACTTCTCCAAACAATTCTCTAGAAACTGCTCCATGAAGTTTACTTACTCCATTTTTCTTTCCAGCAATTTTTAATGCTAAAATTCCCATATTGAATCCTGGTTCTAAAGAATCACATGGTTTCA
>CAKPJM010000062.1 GCA_934162625.1 uncultured Clostridia bacterium | reverse complement strand
AATTATAGCGATAGAGATTTAATGGTTTCAAAATGGCCTGAAACTAAAAAAGAATTTGCTTTCGATAAAGAAGAAAGATTAGTAGAAAATTTAAAAGAAATAATAGTAGAAATACGTAACATTAGAGCAAAGATGAATGTACACCCATCTAAAAAAGTAGAATTGATTTTTGTAACAACTAAATATAAAGATGAAATAAACTTATCAAAAGAATTCATCATGAAACTGGGTTTCGGAAATAATTTATCAGTTAAATCCAATAGAGATGGCATTAAGCATAATGCAGTTAGCATTATAAAAGATGGAATTGAATTATATATGCCACTTGAAGGTTTAGTAGACTTGAAAGAGGAAGCTAAACGTAAAGCGGAAGAAAAGAAAAAAATTGAATTTGAGATTCAAAGAGCAGAAAAAATGCTTTCAAATCCTGGATTTGTAAACAAAGCACCACAATCAAAAATTGATGAAGAAAAAGCGAAACTTATAAAGTACAAAGAGATGCTAGAAAAGTTAAAATAAAGTACTTGTAATTTTTATTAATTTATGATATAAAAAATGTGAGATCAAAATATGAGAAGGCAAAAGAAAAATTTAATATTAATAGGAGGATTAAAATGAAAAGAAACAAAGGAATAACGTTAATAGCACTAGTAATAACAATAATAGTATTACTAATCTTATCGGGAGTAGCTATAGCAATGCTATCAGGACAAAATGGAATATTAAAAAAGGCAGCAGATGCAAAGACAGAAACAAAGGAAAAATCTACATTAGAGCAAATTAAATTAGGGGCTATGTCTGCAATAACAAACGAAGAAAGCAAAATAAAAACTGCAAAAGAATTGGAAGAAGCATTAAAACAGCAAGGACTACAAGTGACAGAAGGAGCTGTAACGGGAAATGAAAATACAGGATATAAACTCTCATTAGATGGAAAAAATTATAATATAACAAGTAAGGGGATAGTAGAAGAAGAAGTAATTGGTGCAAAACAATGGAATTTAACGACAGACTCAGGTACTACTGGATTAAGTGTTGGAGATTTATTAACTCCAACAATATCAGGGTTAGAAAATGAAAAATTCTATGTTATAGCAGATGATGGAACAAGTCTTACACTTTTAGCAGAAAGATATATAGATACAGCAACTAATAAACAAGTAGATAAAAATTACAGCAATGTACAGTTTGATGATGATTCAAATATATACAATGGAAGCAGTATACAGGCATTAGTCAATTCATATGTAGGAAGTTTAACAGGGTTAACCTTAGAGAATGTAGAAGTAGAATATAATGCAGATCCAGTAAATAATGTAAAGGGAAGGTTAATGTGGTATGAAGAAGCTAATAAATTGGAATCATCTTATTTTGATATAGTTTATAGTCCAAATATAAGAGTTCAATACTGGCTTGGTTCTGCTTATCCTGAGAAAAGTGCCCCAGTGGTTTGGACGGCTTATAGCGGTGAGAGAGAGGAAAATAGGTTTTTGGATGGCGCAAATGTGGCTTCTGGAGAGGAATATGCAATTCGACCAGTAATAAAAATATTAAAATCTTTAGTACAATAAATAATGTGGAAAATTTAAAAACTAGGTGCTGTTTTCTATAAGAAATGGCACCTGGTATAATGAATTATTCATAAATTTTAAATAGATATTCTTGACTAAACAAGAAAAAAATGGTATAAATATATATGTGTAAAAAATGGCCCCTTGGTCAAGCGGTTAAGACGCCGCCCTCTCAAGGCGGAATCATGGGTTCGATTCCCGTAGGGGTCACCAAAAACGTAAAACACTAGAGTGTCAATGATTATATTAAATAATCTTAACACTCTATTTTTATATTTAACACTTTTTTAACACTTTGGTTTAGTTATAAGAGCATATTTATTCTATTTACAGCATCAACTTTTGTTTTAGGAAGTACATGTAAATATATTTGTGTAATTGTAATATCAGAATGCCCCATTAAATCTTGAACAGTTTTCAGATCTACCCCATGAGATAGAAGCATAGTTGCATAAGTGTGTCTTAAGCTATGAAATTTCTTATATGGTATTTTGCTATTACTTAATACTTTTTTCCAATTTCCAAACAGTGTTTTAGCAGAAATAGGCTTTCCATTTACATTAAAAACAAATTCTGACACTTTTTCCATATTAGATAATATATTTACTATCTTGTCTGGTAAATCAACTCTACGGATTGAATTTTGCGTTTTAGGGGTGTTATATATAGTTTCGAGTTGTTTATTACCCTTATCATCAAACACATATACTTTTTTAACGGTTTCTTTTACCTCTAAGTATTTTTCATCAAGATTAACATTTTCCCACTTTAAAGCAAGTAACTCACCTTGTCTTAAACCTGTACCAAGGGCAGTAAGTATTAAACTTTCAAATTTGTGACCTTTAAATGCATCTTTTAATTGTTTTATTTCATCTTCATTAAAATATTCAATTTCAGGTTTAACACTTTTTTTAACACTTTTATTTGGAATTGTTATATTGTTACAGGGATTTTTCAATATAAAGCCTTCTCTTTCTGCATAAGAAAAAAACTGTTTTAATAACTTATTTAATTTCTTTATTTGTGAATAGGTTTTATCTTTACCTAGTTTATTGTAATATTCTTGTATTTGAATAGATTTGGTATTATATACTTTTAATCCTGAAATATCTGAATCTTTTATATAATTTCTATATGTTCCTTCATAAGATTGGAAAGAGGATGGTTTAACTTCATTTTTCTTTATTTGAAACAACCATTTATATATTAATTCATCAATAGATATATTTTCAAAGTCCAAAGACATTCCATTTTTTATTTTTGTTATGTATTCGTCTGCTTTTTCTTCTGCTTCTTTTTTTCCAGTTCCATAAAATTGTTTTCGTATAGGTGTACCATCAGCTTTATGACCAATAGTTTTGGTAATTCTAAAGTATTCTTTACCATTGGATTCAAAATTAGTTCTTTTTGCCATCATTTCCTCCTATAAAATAAGATAAGTATTTCTACTTATCTTTAGTTTAAAATTTTCCAAATTGTCCAATTGCTTTTCCTATGATTTTAAAATTAGTATCTTTTAAATTAACGTATATAGGATCCATAGGCAATGTAGACATAGGTTCAAGAGCAATTGTATCTTCGTTAATTCGTTTATATTTTTTTAATGTAGCCTCATCATCTCCATTTACTATTGCTACGACAATATCTCCATCATCCGCATAGTCTTGTTTATGGATAAGAGCGTAATCTCCATTATGAACTTTTAAATTCATACTTTCTCCAGATACTTTCAAATAAAAATAGTCATCAGGTGTTGTTATTCCATATATATTAGGGTCTACTGGTAAATAACCTTCTAAATATTCTTCTGCCAATATTGGTTCTCCTGCTGCTATTTTGCCTAAGACAGGAATATTGAAGAGCTTACTTGTAATGTTGCTGTCAAGATTATATTTGGTCCTTAAGCTGATATCATTTATTGCACAATTTATAATTTCCGTGGTTTTAGATAAAATTTCAGAGCTAATGCTGTATACTTTGTTTTGTGTCTCAAGAGGGAGTTTGGATACCAACTTATCAAATTCCTCACCATATTTTTGGGTATCAAAAGTCATATTATACATTGTGTCAATCAAGTTATCGTCAAGTTTTAACTCTTTAAGAATTGAAAGATACTGATTAAATATATTTTTAAATATTTCATCAATCTCCATATTTTTTTCCAAATATCCACATGTAAGCATTAATTCTTCATAATTTGTTATTTTATTTGAGTTATTTGCTATTTTTAGTAATACTTTTGGAGATGGTGGATTTTCTAATTTTTGATTTATATATTGTGATAAATAAGTCCTATTTACCTTGGACTTTTCGGAAAACTCTGTCATGGAATCATAAGTGTTATTAATTTTATTTAAAATTTGAGAAAATTTTATTTTATCAAACATTTTTAAAACCTCCATATATTATAGTATATAACATGAAGTGAAAAAAATCAACAGAAGATGTTAAAAAAATTTACAAAAAGTATTGACAAAAAAAAATATAATATATATAATGAATTTGTTAAAAAAATTAACAAAAGGAAGGGAGGGGAAAATATGAAAATTAATAAAAAAATGTTGTCACTATTAATAGAAGAAAAATTTGATAACAATAAAACTAAATTTGCTGAAACTATTGGAATCAGCAGAGAATACTTAACTAATATACTTAATGAAAAAAAAGATAATGATAGTGCAAAACTTTGTAATGCGGTTTTATCGTTTTGCGAATGTAACAATTTGAATTATAAAGATTATATTTTTTTAAGTTAAAACGTTAAAAAAATTAACAAAAGGAGAGGGGAATGAAAGATTTAATAAAAATAGAAGTAAATGAAAATCAAGAGCCAATAGTAAATGGCAGAGAGTTGCATAAAGTTTTGGAAGTAGAAACAAGATATGATACATGGTTTAACAGAATGAAAGAGTATGGATTTATAAAAGATGTTGATTATGTAGAATTTACAGAAGAAGTAGATGCACAAAAAAGAGCACGTACTTATGAACAAGTAAATCATGCAATTAAATTAGATATGGCAAAAGAAATTGCAATGATACAAAGAAATGAAAATGGCAAAATGGTAAGACAATACTTTATACAAGTAGAAAAGGACTTTAATAGTCCAGAAAAGATAATGGCTAGGGCATTAAAAATAGCAGAAAGCAAATTAAATGTATTACAGTTAGAAAATACACAACAAAAACAACTAATTGGAGAATTGAAACCAAAGGCAGATTATTTAGACCAAATATTGCAAAGTAAAGCATTAGTAACTATAACGGCAATAGCAAAAGATTATGGAATGTCTGCGAAAGCATTTAACAGAAAATTACATGAATTAAAAGTACAATTCAAACAAGGACATCAATGGTTTTTATATAGTAATTATCATAATTGCGGATATACACATAGTGAAACAGTCGAATATACGCATTCAGACGGAAGAAAAGATGTCACAATGAATACAAAGTGGACGCAAAAAGGTAGATTGTTTTTATATGAGTTATTAAAGAAAAATAACATAATTCCAATGATAGAAAAAGGGGGAATATAGATGCCAATACCTAAATATGTTTCTGCTGAGGAATATAGTAGACAATCTGGAATAGGGGTTGAAGAAGTTAAAAGATTATGCAGAACCAATCAGTTAAAACATTTTATGACAAAAGGTGGATATTACAAGATAGCAACTGATAGTGACTCTGTTTCAATAGAACAGTTTGAGGAAGAAAAAAAGAAAAGAATTCAAGCAGAGACAACATTACAATTATTACAAAATATTTTATTAGAAAGGAAGTGAAGAAAAATGAAAAAGAGAAACAGAAGAAATAAGATATATGAATTAATTGGACGAGCAGTAGTATT
>CAKPJM010000061.1 GCA_934162625.1 uncultured Clostridia bacterium | reverse complement strand
AAACAAGGATATGATAAAAAAGAAATTATTAAAAAAATAGCAAAGGATAGAAAAACAAATAAAAATGAGATATATCAGTATTTTATATAATAGATCATAATAAAAACAGATTAAAAATATAAAATTAATCTGTTTTTAGTTTATAAAATATAAAATAATATGCTGTAATAGCGACCAAAAAAACTTTTCCTATTCTGCTTTTAATTTAGAAATTTTTTCTGCGCATTTTTCACAAATCATTTTTCCTTGATAATCTACTAATTTTTTAGAATTTCCACAAAAAATACAATTTGGCTCATATTTTTTTAGGATTATAGAAGACCCATCTACATATATCTCCATAGGATCTTTTTCTGTTATTCCAAATTTATTTCTTAATTCAATTGGTAGCACAACTCTTCCTAGTTCATCTACTCTTCTTACAATTCCAGTTGATTTCATATATTCGCCCTCCTTAATATTACATTTTTCGACAAATCGATTTTATTAAATACTATCATAAAATAAGCCGAAGGTCAATACTAATTTCCTTTTTTTGTAAATTATATTGAAAAATATTCATATAAAATTTAATAAGCGAATAATATTATTTAAAGGACAGGGATATAATGTTAAATATTATTTGGCCACTATTTTTAATAACATCTTTCATATATGCCATTTTTAATGGAAGAGTTTATGAAGTAAATAATTCTATATTTGAATCTACCAAATTAGCAGTGGATTTATCAATTTCTTTATTAGGAACTATTTGCCTTTGGAATGGAATAATGCAAGTTGCATCAAAAACACGTATTATAGATCATTTATCAAAAATTTTAAAACCTATAATGAAAAAAATATTTCCGGACATAAAAGAAAAGGATGAAGCACATAAACAAATAACTATGAATATTATTGCAAATATTATGGGGTTAGGAAATGCAGCAACTCCGCTTGGATTAAAAGCTATGAAATTAATGCAAAAGCAAAACAGAGAAAAAGATAAATTATCTAATTCTATGGCAATGTTTATTGTTTTAAATACTGCATCTATACAAATAATACCAACAACAGTCATAGCTATTAGGAATTCCTTAGGTTCAGAAAATCCAACTGCTATGATAATTCCAGTATGGATAGCAACAATTTTTGCAGCCTGCTCTGCTGTTTTTGCAGCTAAAATATTGATGAAAAAATTTTAAGGAGATTTTATGGCTATAGTTAATTATTTATCAAATTTAGCGATTCCTTTTACTATACTAATGATATTAGTATATGGGCTAATAGAAAAAAATAAAGTTTTTGATACATTTCTAGATGGAGCTAAAGAAGGGCTTGAAATAGTATTAAAAATTTTTCCTACTTTAGTAGGGTTATTTGTTGCAATAGGAGCTTTAAGATATTCTGGAATATTAGATTTTATAATAAAAATTATTTATCCTGCAATAAAATTTTTAGGAATACCAAAGGAAATAATGCCACTTGCAATACTAAGACCAATATCTCGGAAGTGCATCAGTGGCAATAGGTAGCGACATTATGAAGCTTTATGGAGTTGACAGCAGATTGGGAATTATTGCATCTACTATTATGGGATCAACAGAAACTACACTCTATACTATAGCAGTATATACAAGTGTTGTAGGAGTTAAGAAAATAAGATTTGTGTTAGTTGCAGCATTAATTGGGGATTTGGTAGGAATATTAACGTCAGTCGCCATTTGTAATATTTTGTCGTAGAAAAATTGTTGACATTATTTGGAAAAAATGGTATTATAATGGCATATTAAGAAACTTTTAAATCTTATTTATTAAAACTTTTAAATCAAAAGGTGAAACAATGTTTTTTAAAATCTTAATGTTTTTTCTTATATTTTTTATAATCTAAAAAATTGTAATCAAAAATTTTTCAAAAAAGATATTAAAAAAAATTAGGTAAATTTAAATAAAAAATAATTAAATAATTTAAATAAAGTAAAATCAGAATTTAAGTTGTCTGTTAGACAAAAAACGTTTTTTATCTTGCAGGGATTATATGATGATTATTTATAAATTCGCCCAATTATAAGTAATTTTTATCTCCTTTCCCTGCAGCCCCCATAAATTTTATTCTAAATATTTTTTTTCTAATAAAAGGATATTCTTTAAAAAGAATATCCTTTTTCTCTAACTTACTTCGAAAAACTTACTAGGATTGTCCCTAGGAGCGACATCTAATGTAATACCTTTACAATTTAAAATTTCATTATGAACAGTTTCATAAGCTAATTCTGGAAAATTATTTTCTTTACTTAAATGTATTAAAAGAGCATTTTTTAATCCAGAGTTGTATAAATTAGCTAATACTTTTCCTGCCATTGCATTAGATAAATGACCTGTGTCACCAGAAATTCTTTGTTTTAATAAATATGGATAATGAGAATATTTTAGTATTTCTGGATCATAATTAGACTCTAATAAAATAGAATTACTATTTTGTAAATATCCAATTAACTTTTCAGAAACATGACCAATATCTGTAGCAATACTAATTTTTTTGTTATTATAATAAATATTAAAGCCACAAGGGTCAGCTGCATCATGAGGGGTTGGAAATGGAAATATTTCAAAATCTCCTACTTTAAAACTCTCTAATATATTAAAAAATTTTATATTTTTTTTATCTATTTTTTCAGAAACATTGCTTAAGGCTTTCCAAGTTTTTCTATTTGCATAAATAGGAATGTCAAATTTATTAGATAAAGTTGCTAAACTCTTAGTGTGATCTATATGTTCATGAGTAACAAGTATTGCACTAATTTGTGAACCTAAAACATTAAATTCTCCGAAGAGAAGTTAATATTTTTTTAGAACTAACACCTGCATCAACTAATAAATTTGTATTATCTGACTGAATAAAAAAACTATTTCCACTACTTCCACTATATAAACTACAATATTTAAACATCTAATTCATCCTTAACTCTTTTAATATTTGCACCAATATTTCTAAATTTTTCTTCTATATTTTCATAACCTCTATCTATATGATCAAGGTTATATATTTCTGTAGTACCTTGAGCAACTATTCCAGCAATAATTAATGCTGCTCCTGCACGTAAATCTGTAGAATAAACAGTAGCACCATAAAGGCTTTCAACACCTTCAAATATAGCAGATTTACCTTGAGCTGTAATTTGAGCTCCCATTTTATTTAATTCATTAGTATATTGAAATCTAGATTCCCAAATACTTTCATTTATAATACTAGTTCCATCTGCAATAGAAAGGACAACTCCCATTTGAGGCTGCAAATCTGTAGGAAAACCTGGGTAAGGAAGAGTCTTAATAACTGCTTTAGAAGGTCTTTTATCAGACCAAACTCTTAATTTATCTCCATCTATTGCAACATTTCCACCAATTTCTAAAATTTTAGCAGTAACACAATCTAAATGTTCTGGAATACAGTTTTTTATAATTAAATCTCCTTTTGAAGCAACTGCTGCAAGCATAAATGTTCCAGCTTCTATTTGATCTGGAACAACAGAATAAGATTGCCCACCTTTTAGAGATTTTACTCCATTTATTTTAATAGAATCTGTTCCAGCACCTCTAATATCTGCACCCATTGTATTTAAAAAGTTAGCAATATCAACAATGTGAGGTTCTTTAGCAGCATTATCTATAGTAGTAGTACCTTCTGCTAAAACGCTTGCAAGCATTATATTTATAGTTGCACCGACAGAAACAATATCCATATAAATATTAGTTCCTATAAGTTTATCAGCAGTAGCACAAACATTTCCACCAGTAATGTTAACTTCAGCACCTAATAATTCAAATCCTTTTATATGTTGGTCAATAGGTCTAGCTCCCAAATTACATCCGTCCAGGAAGACCGACTTCTATAGCTTTTTTTCTTCCTAACATAGAGCCTATTAAATAATAGGAAGCTCTAAATTTTCTTGTTAAATCTATGGGGGCAACTGTATTTGTTATATTTCTAGTATCAATTTCAATACTATTTTTGTCTAACCATTTAATTTTAGCACCTAGGCCTTGTAGAATTTCACATGAAAGTTTAACATCTACAATATTAGGTAAGTTATTGATTGTGCAAACTCCATCAATAAGTAATGTAGCAGGTAAAATTGCTACTGCAGAATTTTTTGCACCACTTATATTTACTTCACCTTTTAAAGGCACTCCGCCATTAATAACTAATTTTTCCATATAATCCCCCTATATTAGAACAATAGCGTTTTTTGTTAAGTAGGAAAAAAATGTAAATTTTTTGACTAACAAAAACATAGCTAGAGTGTGAGCACACACTCTAACTATTAAAAATATATCATATAATTGCAAGTTTTACAATGTTTTTTATAACTTTATTAAGATTGAGCTAGTTTTATACTAATGTCTTGAAACATTTCTACAATCTTAAACTTAAAATTCATATTTCCTGAATTTTCTGATAGAAGTTTATATTCTTCTTCAGACAAATTATCTCTTATAGTTTGTTTTGATTCTTCTGGAACTATTCCACTTGTTACGTCTACAAAGCATAAAGGAGGGAACATTACGCACCACCAATTATGACCTTTTGCTTCACCTATTTCTATTTTTAATGCATCATAAAAACCAGCAGGAAATGTTATATCACCATATTTTTTTGTAGGAAATGAAAAATTACCTATATTTAATTTAACGGAATAATTATAACCGTTTTCATGAATGGTATTTTCAGCAATTTTTTGAATTTCATTAATATTTTCATTAGCTAAGGCAATTACCTCATCCTTAGTCATTGAACTATTAGAAATGCTACTAATATATTCTAAAACTTTATCTCTTACTATATATTTTAAATTCTGATCTTCATCGGAATCACTGTTTGCAATAACATGCAACCTAAAAACACTATTTTGTATATCTGTAGATACTGCATTGACATATGAAAAAGCACATATAATACAATATATAAATAATAGTAATATTATTATAAGCAAATTTTTAATTTTTTTCATTATAAAACCTCCAATAGAAATTTGTATAAAAATTGTTAATAAATCTCTTTAAAAAAAGTATTAACCAAATTTTTAAAAATATACATGTATACATTGTCGAATTTACGAGTACGAAATAAATTGACATATCTTAAAATAAATGGTAAAATTTACCAGTAGAGAAAACTTAGGGAAATGCGAGAATGGGGGATTTTTTAGTATGAAAAAAGTGTGTGGATTCTATGTAAGTAGTATGCATTTGGTAACAATGATTTTACCAAATATAAGAGAGGAGATAAATGAAGGAACAAAAATCGAAACATTTTTTGAATACAATTTAAATGAAAATATAAATAAAGTTTTATCAAATTTAATAATAAATAATGAAGAAAAACAAAATATATTAAATATAAACTGGAAAAGTACAAAAATAAAAAAATATTTTAATTTAGAAAAAAATATAAAAAATATAATA
>CAKPJM010000060.1 GCA_934162625.1 uncultured Clostridia bacterium | reverse complement strand
TTTTTGCTTTAACTCTTCAAAGTTTATCTTATATTTTTCTTCAGCATTATTATTTATTTCAACACTTTTATTAATTTCAGCTATAACATCTTTATTGGCATGATTATTTATAGCCCATAAAACTATATTTATAGTAGAATATATCAAAAGCAATATTAAAAGTATTTGAATTATATTTATTATTTTAATTTTTTTGTTGTTCTTTTTTTCTCTCATTCTCAACTCTCCTATATTCTGTTTTTTATATTATTTAATAATTAACTTATATCATAATAATATATAATTAACAAGCTTAGCTATAACTTCCTATTTACATTTGAAATTATTATAAATTTCTGCTTGTATTTCTTCAAAACCTTTTTCTATATATTTAGCTAGTCCTTCATCATTTATATTTAATTTTTTGTATGCCAAATATATTAAATTATATATTTCTTGTTTTGATTTATCTGCAAAGAGTTGCTCTATGTTGCTATCTAAAGTTCTTTTTATTACTTCTATTAAAATAATTTGAAATACATTTACTACTAAATTTTTGTAATCTGCAGAATATGCATATAAAATTTTTTCTATTTCTTCTTTTAAAAACATATTACAAAATTCATTTTCATAGTACAAACTTTTTAAATATTTTTCTATAAATTCTACTCCTTCTAATTTTCCTACTAAGTTATTATATAAAGGATAATCTGCTGTAATTTTCATATCTTGTGCTTTAAAGTCTGGATCATATATTTTTAAAAAGCCTTCTATTCCACCAATGATTGTATCATTATAAGTATCATTATCTATATTAATCATATTCTGTCTTACTTTTATATACATTAGCCTTATTACTTTTAGCATTTTATCTATCTTTTTTCTTCCTTCATTATATAAATCTTCTATTTCTTTTTCTCTTATTGTTTTGAGTGCATTGTCTGGGCTATTAAAGGTTTTTAGATAAATACTTATTGTGTAACTGTTAGAATCCGCTATATCTTTTAAAATCTCTTTTCTTATAGAACTGCTATCACTTCCAGAATATTTGTACACTCTTTTATCAAGCAAATCTAAAAGTTGCATTTGTAAATTTAGTATTTCTTCTTCTGTAATCATTTGGTTCTCATACGCTTCTTCTATTAAAGTTTTAAAGTAGTTTTTTTCATCTAAATTTTTTCTTTTTATTTTACTTATAACTTCAATTTCATTCATTTACTTTCCCCGCTTCTATATCATTTATATGCTTTCCTTCTAATAAATCTTTTCTCATTTTATACATAACAGTCCCTTCCAAATATCCTATATCTCCTTTACAAACACCATCAAAAGCTTTTTTCATAAATACTATTAACTCATCATCTGTAATTAAATCCATTGTTTCATTTTTATATTCATAGAACATTTCTATTAATGCATATAAGGTTTCTACATAGTTTTCTTGGGTTATATATAGTGAATCACTGAATTCTTTTATTATTTTATCTAATATTCCTCCTCTAAATTCTACTCTACCTTTTTCTTTCAAAATTTCTGTTCTTTTTGCTAGTAAATCGTTTATTTGTTTATCTGATAATGTCAGACCATATTTACTTGTATATTGATTGCAATTTTTTATATTCAAAATTTCTATTTGCTTTCTTTTATCTATAATCTCTAAATAATTCTCATCCATTTTTACTCCCCTTATTTTATATACCATATTTGCATAATAAATTGCAGACTTGAATTTTTAGCAATTTTGTGGTATAGTAAGTATATCAAAAAGAGAAAAAATGCTTGAAAAATCAAGCATTTCTCTCTTTTTTTATTGAATAGGAAAAATCGAAGATTTTTGTGTATACAACAAGATTCTTATTTATTATCACTTTTCATTTTTATTCTAAACATTCTTGTTGCTAATGCTAATATTACAATTGTGTATATACAAAATACAACTACATTTTTTATTGTTATTATTTCTATATTATTATTTAAAATTCCTTTTGTAATTGTTAATGCAGAATCGAATGGTAAAAACTCACAAACTTTTGCATATGTATCTCCTAACATCTCTTTTGGAAAATACATTTCACTTGTAAAGCACACCAGCTGAATAATTATGCTTGAAATACCAGAAGCGGCTTTATCTGAAACCAGGCTTCCTATTAGTATTCCCATTCCTATAAATAGCACAGCTATTATAATTGATACTAAAACTGTCCAGATAATATTTATACTAAACTGTAATCCTAAAAATAAAGCTGTTATAAACAACAATACATTTTGTAATAAAATAAATGGTATAAATGAAACCATATAACCTAATATATATTCTATTGGCTTCATTGGGCTTATTCCTAACCTTGTAAGAAGCGATGTTGTTCTATCTTTTGAAATTAGCATAGCTGTAAATAGTGTAATAAAAGAAAAACTAAATATAATAATTCCTGGTGTAAAGTTTTCTAGTTTATATGCATCATTTGGTATTTTAAATTGTTGAAATATAAATAATAAAAATAATGGTAAAACTATTGCAAAAATAATACTTAGTGGATCTCTTATTATTTCTTTAAAATTTCTTTTGGCAAAATTTAGTGTTCTCATTATAATTCACCCCCAGTAGCAATTTTTACAAAAGCATCCTCAAAATTCTTTGCTCCTGTTTTTTCTATAAGTTCTTTTGCTGTTCCTGTTTGAACTACATTTCCTTTATTCATTATTGCAATTCTATCGGATAAACTTTCTGCTTCTTCCATATAGTGTGTTGTTAGTATTATAGTAACTTTTCCTTTTAAGCTTTCTATTATTTTCCATAATTCTTTTCTTGCAATAACATCTAGTCCTAAAGTAGGTTCATCTAAAAATAATATTTTAGGATTATTAATTAGTGCTATTGCTATTGAAACTTTTCTTTGCCAGCCTCCTGATAATGTTTTTGCTTTCTGCTTTAATACTTCTTCTAATTTAAACATTTTGATTAGTTCATTTATTTTTGTATCTTTGTCTTTAATTTTATATACTCCTGCCATAAATTCTAAATTTTCCTTAACAGATAAGTTAGGAGCAATTGCTGTTTCTTGTGGTGAAACATTTAGTATTTCTCTAATTTTCATATAGTCTTTTTTTGTATCATTTCCTAATACCTTTATTTCTCCATCTGTTGGCATTATTAGTGTTGATATCATTTTTATTGTTGTGGTTTTCCCTGCTCCATTGGTTCCTAGTAAAGCAAACAATTCTCCTTCCTTTACTTCTAAATTAATATTATTTACTGCAACTTTATCTTTAAATTTCTTTGTTAAATTTTTTATTTCAATTGCATCCATATTATTTGTCTCCTTTCGGAATAAATTTATCAATACTATCTTCTAATACATTAGCTTTAACTATTGCCATTCCTTTTTTCTTATCACATAAGACCACTACCGAATCTCCTGGTTTTATATCAAACATATCTCTTGCTTCTTTTGGAATAACTATCTGCCCTTTTTCTCCAACTTTGCTAATTCCAACATATTTATCTTTACTCATAAAATTCCTCCCTGTACGTTTTGTTATACTTTTCATACTTATTATACCACAAAGAAATTAAAACGCAATGAAAAATAGAACAAATCTGAAATTTTTCAATTTTCAGTCTTCTTCTCTACTTTTTATATTTCTCTATACAAGAAATCACCCTAATAATAATATGTTTCGGGCAGACACAGGGCCTGCCCCTACATTTCGGCTTGATTTACAGTATACATTACATTTTGGCATATGTTAAACGAGCTGTGGATTAAGATTGTCTCTTTCTTTGTCAATGTGTGTCAATGGGGACGGAGAATTTTTGTCAATGGGGACGGAGAATTTTGACAACATGAAAAATGGTATAAAATATATTTATGATAATCTATAAAAAATTGAATAAAGTTGTCAAAAAACTCCGTCCCCATTGACACCATTGACAAAGACTTTATTGCTTCTTTCTCCCCATATTATTGAAGGTATATTATTTATTTTTATTCTTTCTATTTTCATTTTTTCTTCCTTATTCATAAATTTAAACTCCTATATAACTTAATGTATATAGTATTGATTCAATAATACCATTTACATCTTATCATAAGGCTGTCCCTCGTTTTGGTACAAAGTATTTGCTCATATCATTTTTTCATGTGTTAATAATGCTACTTTATTTCTTATTCCACCGCCATAACCTGTTAGACTTCCGTTTGTTCCAACTACTCTATGGCAAGGGATGATAATACAAATAGGATTCCAACCAACTGCACCACCAACTGCCTGTGATGACATTTTTTCTATTCCTCTATTTTTTGCTATTCTTTTAGATATATCATTATATGTCAAAGTTTCTCCATCACTATTCATTATCATATTCGAAAAGCCATCTGGCGTTTTATATATACATTTATAAACCATCTTTAATATCTACTAAATTTATTATCATTTGCTATACAAATTGCTATTTTATTTTCTTCAATTTTTTCACATAATTTCTTTCATTAAAGTCGCCATAAATATTATATAGTATTAGAGTTTTTAAAAACAAGTGTTTGTAATCAAATGTATTTTAAAAAATGGTGTATATAAAGAAATACGGTAGAGAAAAAACTCTACCGTTTAACACTTTTATTATGCATTAACAAAAAAAATCATTTTTCCCTTTTTTTGTAACAATTTAGGGTATTTTGCTTCTAATTCAGTTAATGAATATGTTTGTCCTTCACTACTAGAAACGCTTCCTCCATCAGGAAATACATAATTTATACTAATATGCATAGTATCATCATCACAAAAGAAAATATGTAATTCCATAAGTGCAAATATGTACTCGCGTTTAATACCAATTAAATTTCCCCGCACTATCCAATGAGAGGTATTTCCAAGCTTTCTCAGAGAATATGCGTGCCTAAGTGGAATAGACTTGATTTTAGCTATGTATAACATATAAGTTCTTCCTCCTTTAAAAATTTTTTTATTAACTGTCTGACCCCCAGTTGCAAAAATAAGGAATTTTGCACATTTTTACATTAATATATTATCATATTTTTATGTTGATTGCAAATCAGTTTTTTCAAAACTTCTTTCTCGCAGAGCAAGAATAGCTGTCCGGCAGACAATCCTATACAGCTTGAAAGCAGAGCTTTCAAAAAATTATAATTGATTATCCTAATCTAGAAATATATTTTAAATTTAGCAGTAATTTCAAGTCTTCTACCGTTTTAACATAATAATTCGGATTTGCATCCTTAATTTCTTTTTCATTACCGTATCCATATAAAACACTAATAGAATCTATTTTATTCTTTTGGGCACCAACTATATCATGAAATCTACCTCCAACCATAACAGCTTTATCTAATTCTTTTATGTTGTTTTTTCATAGCTATACCCTATTTTATTATGTATTTCTTTATGGCAATTAGAACATACTAAAATGTCAATGGGTGTCAATGGGGACGGAGAATTTTGACAACATGAAAAATGGTATAAAATATATTTATGATAA
>CAKPJM010000059.1 GCA_934162625.1 uncultured Clostridia bacterium | reverse complement strand
ATAGTAGGAAATTTCTCATTTCCTACTATATAAAAATGCTACAATCGCTATTGCCTTTGAGATTTCCTCATTTCATTTAGAAAATTAAATCGGTAAGAACAAAAGGCGACCTAAGTTACTTTTTGTTCCAAAAAAATAGAACTAAACGCTACCACACATTTAGTTCTTGCTATTCAAATGACCTCTATTGAATAACTTAAGTTAAATATAGTATACTACCTTTTTTTATATATGTCAAATTTTTTAAAAAATTCATTTATGATTAATTTTTGCTAAAAGTGCCAAAAGGATGGAAAATTTTGGTGAAAAATATGATTACTTAAAGATAATTTAACTTATATGTTTTAAAGTGAAACACTAGAATAATATTAAAATATACATAAGTCGTCTAACGAAAGTTGAAGAAATGCCAAATTTATAGTATAATACTAATATAGATTAGGGTGATATTATGAAAAGAAAATTATTTTGCGAATATGGTCCGCTAGCTTATGATATTTCTATACGCAAGGAAGCATTAAAAAAAGATATAGAGGACTATATTATTAAAGGATATAAAATTGCAAAGAAAAAGTCATATGACAATTTAGAATATTTATGGAAAGGCGATGCAAAGATTTTGCTTCGTAAATTGCATGGAGTTGATATGCAATTACAAATAAACAAAACAAAAAATCTGGAAATTGCAGGGAAAAAAGTAGATGGAATTATTGTTATGCCTGGAGAAGTATTTTCTTTATGGAATTTAGTAGGCAAGACCTCAAAAAGAAAGGGATATGTAGAAGCCTTAACTGTAAGTGATAGTGAACTAGGTAAAGGAATAGGGGGAGGACTTTGCCAATTAGGAAATCTTATTCACTATTTAGTTTTACATACAGATTTAGAAGTGGTAGAAAAACATCATCATTCAGATGCATTATTTCCTGATGAAAAAAGAAGAGTTCCATTTGGTACAGGAACATCAATAGCATATAAAAGATTAGATTATAAATTTAAAAATACAACAAATTATCCAGTGCAATTAAGAATATGGCAAGATGATGTTATGATTTATGGAGAAATACGTTCAACAGTTCCAATTGATTATAAATATAAACTGGTAGAAGAAGGGCATCATTTTGCAATGGAAGATGGAATATTTTATAGGATTAGCAAAGTATATAGAATAAAATATGATAAAGAAACTAATAAAGAAATAAAGAAAGAGCTGATACTAAACAATCATTCTAGAGTTATGTATGATTATTCGCTAATACCAGAAGATGAGATTAAGGAAGGTATTACAGAATGATTTTAGATGAAATATTAGATGTACTAAAAAGAGAGAATGGCGATACAGCGTATATAGAAAAAAATATAAGCTATACCTATAATGAATTATATAGGTTTGTTAGTAATATATATAATTTTTTACTTTTGAATAATACAGAAAGAAAACCTGTTATTGTATATGGAAATAAACAAATATATATGAAAGCTACATTTTTAGCTTGCTCTTATGCAGGAATGACATATGTACCAATAGATATAAGTATGCCAGAAGAAAGAGTTAAATTAATAATTAACCAAGTAGATCCATATTGCATAATAGGTGACTTTGAAAGTAAAGATTATAAAAACATAAGCAGCATAAAAATTGAAGATATAATGAAAGAAAAAAACTACAATAATATTAAGAAAATCTATATGAAACCAGAAGACATATATTATATAATATTCACATCTGGTAGTACTGGAATCCCCAAAGGAGTAAAAGTTACATATAAAAATTTAGATTCTTGCGTTAAGTGGCTAAAAAACATAACAAAAATACAAAAAGGCGTTGTACTTAACCAAGCAATTTTCTCATTTGACTTATCAGTAGCGGATTTATACTTAAGCCTTATAAGTGGTAGTGCACATTACATATTAGAAGATATAACAACATTTAACTTTGGCACAATATTTGAAGAACTTAAAGAAAGCAACGCAACACTTGCGGTTATGACGCCATCATTTGCAGATTTATTGTTAACAGATAAATCCTTTAACAAAGAGCTATTACCTAAATTAAATACAATAATTTTTTGTGGAGAAAAGCTATTTAATATAACTGTAGAAAAGTTATATGAGAGATTTGATGGTATAAAAATTATAAATAGCTATGGACCAACAGAATGTACTTTTGCAGTGACAAGCATAGAACTTAAAAAAGACAATATAAATGAGAGCAATATACCTGTTGGGAGAGTTAAAGAAGATACAAATATATTTATATTGGATAATAAGAAAAATATACTTGAAGAGAACAAAATTGGAGAAATCTTAATAGTAGGTAATAGTGTCGCAGAAGGATATTTAGAAGAACCGGAAAAAAATCCGTTTATTACTTACAAAGGGCAAAAAGCGTATTTAACAGGTGATTTAGGTTATATGAAAGATGAAATTCTATATTGTGCAGGAAGAATGGACAATCAAATCAAATTTAAGGGCTATAGAATAGAACTATCTGATATAGAAAAAAATTTCTACGATTTAAATTATATAGATAAAGTTAAGGCTATAGCTAAATCATCTAATAAAAATACAGTTACTAAATTAGTAGCATTTGTAAAGCTAAAAAATGGAATAAATAAGAATATAACAGAAATAAAAAAAGATTTAGAAAAAAAACTTCCAGGTTATATGATACCAAGTATAAAAATATTGGAAGAAATTCCATTAAATAATAATGGAAAAACAGATATTAATAGACTAAGGAGAATTGTAAATGGAGAATAAGATTATAGAAATACTTGTAGAGGTTTGTGGAGATGAGAGTATTAAAGAAAACTTAGATATAGATTTAATAGAAAATGATATATTAGACTCACTTGCTTTTATAGAATTAATTTCGAGATTAGAAGAAGAATTTGGCATAGAAATACAACCAACGCAAGTAAATCCAAATTCATGGAGAACAGTTAAATCAATAGTAGAATTAGTAAAAAGTTATAAATAACGGAGGAATAATGAAAAAAGAACAAGGAAGGAAAATCTTAGAAATTATTACAGAAGGTTTTATTATAGCAATTATAATGATATTTCCATTGTGTGTGGACTCAACTGGTTTCTTTAGAATTCTGGAATGCAAATATAGATGCTTTTTAGTAATAAATGCAACATATATTGCGTCTTTAATTATTACACTTTTGTACTACTTATTATTTCAAAAAACGAATTTATTAGCAGATATAAAACTGAACAAAATTCACTGGGCATTAATTAGTTTTTTAGGTGTAAATGTAATTGCAACATTTATATCGCCGTTCTTTAATAAATATAACTTGTTTGTTGGAATTGGAAGAGCAGAAGGGTTAATAAGTATAACATTATATGCATTAAGTTTTTTGAATATCACATTATTTGGAAAATTTAAAAGAAGATATATTATGTATTTTTCTGCGTCATCAATATTAATAAATATAGTGTCTATTTTGCAATATATAGGGTTTAACCCATTTAACATGTATCAAGACGGAATAGGAACACATAATGTTAGTTTTATAGGAACAATTGGAAATGTAGATTTTGTATCTGCAATATATTGTATATTATTAACTGTTTCAATGTCTGCATATATTTTTTTAGAAGACAATAAAAAAATTGAGAAAGTAGTATATTTATTAGCAACATATATGGGATTTTTTATTTTTGAGGTTTTGGATGTACTAAGCGGGACTGTCGCTTTTGCATTAACATTATTAATAGCTAGTCCATTTATTATTACAAATAGTAAAAGATTAGCAAGACTTCTTATGATTGGCGCAATGATTATACTAGGATACTTTACAAATTTAAGTATAAATCCAACGTTTTATTATGATATTGGAAGAATAAAACTAGAATTCCAAGTAAATGTAATATCAATAATGCTAATAGTTTTGGCCATTATATTTGTAATACTAGCACATTTAATAAGCAAGAGAAAATTTGACCTATCAAAAAATAATAAAATAATAAAAGGAATTTATTTATTAATAATATTAAGTATAATAGCACTTATAATTGCAATATACTTTTTGAATTTTTCAAAAGGATTTTTGTACGAAGTACATGAGATATTACATGGGAATTTTCAGGACGAATTTGGCACATATAGAATATTTTTATGGAAAAGAAGTATAAAACTAGTAAAAGATTATCCAATTATTGGAACAGGACCAGATACTTTTGCTGTTAGATTTATGGAAAAATATGCAAAAGATGTAGCGAGATTAGGAGAATTGACAATTAATGATACAGCAGCTAACAGTTATTTGACAATATTAGTAAATACAGGAATTTTAGGAATTACAACTTATATAACTTTTTTAGTGCTACAATTTATTAATGTATTGCAAAAAAAGAATAAATACTCTATAATATTTTTAGTGACTTTTTTATGCTTTATAATACAAGATTTTTTCAATTTATGGGTTGTAATAATTACACCATTATTCTGGACTTTAATGGCAGTAATGTTTTTAACTACAACTAATAAAAATACAAAAGATATGGAGGAATAAAATGAATAAAAAATTTAAAGAAATACTTTTTTCAATAATAATTGCAGTATTAATTTTTTTAATAGTATTAATAGCGAAAGCAGGAAAATTTAAAGGATTAGAAGGATATATGTATTCTTTAGCAGCAGAAATTACAGGAGAGGCAACGAACTGTGATGCAACAAGCAGTGACGCAACGAGTTGCGATGCAACAAGTAGTAATGCAACAAGTAGTAATGCAACAAGCAGTGACGCAACGAGCTGCGATGCAACGAGTAGTAATGCAACAAGTTGCAATGCTACAAGCAGTAACGCATCAAACATAAAAGTAACAAACAATGTTGAAAGTAAGAACAACGATGTAGAAGTTAAAAAAATTATTGAAGCAGAGACTATGCCTATAGAGGAGGAAAGCGAAGAGGATTTAGAATATAATAATTCTGAAATCACACCAAAAATATTAGATAAAATTTTAAATAGTAATGAAACTCAAAACATAATAATAAACATTGATGATAAAACTATTGTAGCAAAAGAAATATTTGGTGCAATAAAAGGAACAACAAAGCAATTGATAATTAAAGTAGGTGACAATCAGATAATATTCAATGGTAAAAGTATACAAGAAATTAAAGACATAGATGCTGTGATATCAAGCAACTCAATTGCAGAAGATAATGATCTAAAGGAAGTCGTAAAAAATGGTATTGTGATAAATTTTGCGAACAACGGAGAACTGCCAGGAACTGCCACAGTAAGAATAAAGATAACTGATAAAATTAAATCTGAACTAAATTTAGATAATGTGTATGTATATTATTACAATCAAGAAAATAAAGAATTAATAAAATTATCAAATAAAGCTATATATAAAGATGAATATATAGAGTTTGCAATAAACCATAATTCTAAATATGTTTTTGTAAATGAAGAGATAGCAGAAAGCGATGGAATAAAAGAAGAAGAGGATAATAAAGTAACATTTTTAGAAAGCCATAGAATGTATGTAATAATTATTATATGTTCAGTATTTGCAATTATATTTGTAGTAATAATATTAATTTTAGATAAAAAGACTAAAGGTAAAGCAAATAAAGAACAATAGCAAGAGGGGAGCAAACTAAGCTCCCTATTTTATATAGTAGGACATTTCTCATTTC
>CAKPJM010000058.1 GCA_934162625.1 uncultured Clostridia bacterium | reverse complement strand
ACTCATATAGAAGAACAATTTCTACCTCAAGCTCAATCCATTCGCAACGTTTTTTCCATTTTTAATATTTTAATTTTCTTAAATGATTTACTCACGCAAATTCCAATCTATTCAATTATATCTACTGCATTTTCTTTATTTATTCCCTCTAAGTTATAATATGATTCTGGTACTTCTCCAACTATAACAGTTTCTACTAGTAACACTTGACTGCTTATATCTTCTTGTATTGTTTTATATTGACTTACAATACTAACTTTACAAGTTATCTCAAGATATATCCTATAAATAGTCTGGTTTATTCCTTTTGTTTCAAATTCGTTTTTTATTTCTGTAAAAGTATTTCCTGTTGAAATTACTTTTATATTTATATCAGGTCCCATTCCTGCTAAATACTTATTACCTAAGAACGCTCCTATAGGAATTTGTATAGCTTCATCCTTTAATTCCTGAAATCTTTTTTCCGCTTCTAATGCAATATCAGAAGCTATTTTATTAATTACAACCACATCCGTTTTTAAAACATTACTGTTTTTATCTTTTTCTATTTTTAATATTTCATTATAATCTATATTATCCAAGACTACATTTGCTGCTTCGTTCATTATGTTCGTTCCTATTTCTCTTGCTTTTTCTAAACATAGATTCTCAAATATAGGATTTAAGTTTTTAAATAAATTATAAAAGGTATAAGAACATATTAATAGTATAACAAAAATGCTAAAAAATTTTTTAGCATTTTTGTTATTTGTATAAAATCCTTTTATTTTAGGTATTTTTATTCTTCTTCTAGAATATAAACTATCCATTCTATTACACTGCTATCTCCCTTTTTACAAACTTAGGAATATATAACTGCTGACCTGGATAAATTTTATTAATATCTTCTATTTCGTTTACTCTAGCAATATCCTCTACTGTACTTTTAAATTTCTTTGCTATTTTCCAAAGGGTATCTCCTGGTTTTACAAAATATATGACCATACTATATATATTGTTTTCTCTGTTTTCTTCTATACTTATTTCATCTATTATATTTAAACTCTCATTTCTACTAACACTAATATTAAATTCTAATTCTATACTTGCACTTACATTTCCAGCATTTACTACAAAGTCATCTCTTTTTACATCTATACTTGTGTTTGCATTGCAATTTTCATTTATTTCCTCAGAATTCACTTCAAAATTAAATGGTAGCTGTGCAGTTCTAGAATCTACTCCATTATTTACTTCATAAATGAATTCTAAGTTTACTTCTCCTTCAAATATTATCTTTCCATTTCTAATCACCATATTTTGTATATTAGGTGTTGTTTTTACATTATATAATTGATTGTTCTCTATTTCTGGAATTGAAACTTGCTCATTTATATTACATACATCTTTTATATTCTTCTTCCCCGCCATTGTTGTTATTTTCTTTTGGGTAAAGCTTATGTCTGCCGATATACTATATAAGTCTTCTATTAAATTTATATTTTTTGCCTCATAAGCAAAACATGTTATTTCAATTTCTATTTCCACATATATTGAATGCTCATCTGCGTTGTTAGGTTTTATAATAATATTTTTTATTTTATAATCAACATCGCATTCATTGTTATCACTAATATTTTCTATATCTACAAATCCCATTATTGGAATTCTTCCACTCATATTTTTTATTCTATTGTCTTCTGTTAAATACATTACTGATATTTCTGCATCTGCTTTTGCTAATACTTTATTATAACTTAATTTTATATCTTTATCTAAAATTTTTACATCTACTCCCATTATTTCTGCTAATTCATCTGAAGAGTCTATACTTATAGTATCTTTTGCATATACTCTTGTATTTCCTTCTCCTATCAAAGAATTCACCATTTTTTGACTATTTAACATTTGTATATCTTCCGAATTGTTAACTCCACACACTATCTGCATGTTATCATTTGAATACACCTTTGCTTCTACCTCTAATGTTGCTTTTATATTTATTTTTCTACTATTTATAATTTTTGTTTCTATTTTTTTAACATTAACCTTCTCGTTCACTATCATTTGTGACATACAATTTTCTATATCTATAATTCCGAGTAAAGTCTAGAACTGTATTTATACTTCTTACAGTACTGTCTTCGCTGTCGGCCAAATATATAACGTATGTATTCATACTTCCATCAAGTCTTATTTTTCCATCCATTACTTCTTTTTTATATACACATGGTATTCCGCTTGCACTAACTATACTTAATACATCTGGTTTAATATCATTTACTATAACATCTCCTTCTACTACAATTTCATCTCTCTTTTGTCCAACTATTTGGTTTATGCATACATTCTCTTTTTCTGTTTCTAGTAGCATATAAAATCCCTCCTTAAAAGTTTAATAATATATATTATATTTAGAAGGACAAAAAAAATTCCTAAAATTTAGGAATTTTTTATATTATTAACTATTTTACTTTTGTAACGGTGGAATCAAAGGACAATATCCTTCTCCATCAAATACTGAAACCTCTAAATCTCTTGTAAGTATATCTGTGTATCTATAACTAACATTAGTATCATGTTCCTCGTACTTTACTACAAAGATATTTGGATAAGTTTCTTTTATAACTGCTTCCTCCTCAAAAGGTTTGTTTCTCCCAAGTGATCCTTTAACTATTATCTTTTGTCCTATCTTTTCGCCTATTTCATTTTTAATGCTAGAAATATCATTTTTGTAGATCATAAAACACACGCACCTTTATTATTAAGATGATGAAATTATATCATTAAGCATGAAAAATGTCAAAAAACAAGTTGTCTGGTCTTTTTCGTGTATCCTTTGCAGCTGTAGGATTTCGCGTTCCTTAATACAGTTTTATTACAATTTCATTACATTGTTGTTACATTAATATTACTTACTTTATTATTCGGCTTTTTCCTCTAGCTCCTATTCCACTAACTCCTTTTGTGCCTTCTTTTATTTCTCTGGATATTTCACTACCTGTTACAAATTTATAATTCTCTGTTAAAGCAATTTTTTCTGCAACTATCAACGGATCTACAAAATCTATTAATATTCTACCTGGAGATGAAGCAAAGTCTGCCCCTACTGACATTATTCCTTCATAAAAACTTTGGCATGCACCTGCAAAAATTACTAACTTATCTGAATTAGGTCCCCACCTTCTAGCTTCTCTTACTGTATTTATAAAATGTCTTGAATTTCTGTAATTATATATATTATTATAATTTGTTCCATTTTTTAGCATTGCATCATGTCCTGTTATTATTAATATATCTGGATTAAACTTATTTAATAGCGGAATTATAACCCTTGCTTGCTTATTTTCTGCAATGTTTCTTACAACTGCATTTAATCCCATTTTATTATAATACCTTGCAGATTTCTCACTATATTTTCTATCTCCATCTAAATGCAAAATTTTCCCTGTATATATTTTCTGTCTTTTTAGACTATCCTCTTTTTGAATCCTATTTTTTTTTATTCTATTTTCTAAGTACAATTCAGATGATTTTATACTATTTATAACTTCCTGCGTACCTATTATTTCTAAATCCTCTATAGGGCTATCTGCCATTATTCTAACATTTACACCTTTAAGAATAGCAAATTTCTTATTTTGCCTAGTTGTTAGTATCGTATCTACTATAAAAAAAATATCTTTGCCATACGATTTTCTCCCTACAACATCTCCCTTTTTTATATTCATATCATCACCTCAAACAAATTTGCCTAATATATTTTATGTCGAATTTTGAAAGTTGTGATTGTATAAATATTATTAAAATCTATTGTTATTTTATTTTTTATATGATATACTTTGCAAGGTTGTAAGATATAGCCAATTTAATTTATTAGAGACTTTTACCCTTCTTTTTAGATAGGATCATTTGTGTCAAAATAATTAAATTAGAAATTCTAAAAAGGAGGTATTATACAATGGCAGACAAAACATTAACATGTAAAGATTGTGGTGCTGAATTTGTTTTCACAGAAGGTGAACAAGCATTCTATGCAGAAAAAGGATTTGAAAATGATCCTGTTAGATGTCCAGAATGTAGAAAAGCAAGAAAACAACAAAGAAGAAATAACTTCTAATTAAACAAAAATTCCAAGAAATAATCTTGGAATTTTTTAATAAGTTTTAATATTAGCATGCTTTATCTTTTTCGTGACTATACTTTAATTTAGTTGCCATTCCCCCTCTTATGTGTCTTTCTGCTTTGTTTTCATCTAGAATCTTTCTAACTTCTATTGCTAATGCATGGTTTATATGTAATAATCTTTCACTTACATCTTTGTGTACTGTTGACTTTGAAATTCCAAATTTTTTGGCTGCTCCACGTACTGTATCTTTTGAATCTATTATATATTGTGCTAGAGCTACTGCTCTTTCCTCTATTGAAACTCCTCTCATAAAAGCAAAACCTCCATACGAATACATTTGTTTAATTGTATTCGCACAGAGGTGTGTTTATGAATTTTATTTTATTGCTATTTCATTGTGCCAAAATTCTCCGTCCATTTTGGCATATTGCTATTGAAAGATATAAAATTTTAAAATGAAAATTATTGTTAAAATTATGTAAATACGATATAATTATAATCGTTGTAACTTTTTTTATCCTGTTTTACAGGTTGATATATAGACATTTATTACAAAATAATTATTTTAAGGAAGGAAAATGCTTATGGCAAAGATTAAATTTTTTAAACTTAGTGGTCTAGTACCTAAAGGAAGAAAAACAAAATCTATCGTCGGAGGAAAATACCTATGCTAATGTAAGGAAAGGCTGCAAAAGCATAGCAAAATATCTCATCAAAATCATAAGGTGAGGATTGCTAAAAAATCAAAACAAGAAGACGATTCATAAGAAAACTCAAAACAAATTTGTTAAGGAGGAAAAAAGATGTTTAATAACATCAAATTAAAAACATTAGGTGTTCATAAACGGAAATTGATACTTGTTTTTTTACTTGTAATAAGTATGATTACAATGGTAGCATGCGAAAGTAAACCTGTACAAGTAACAACAAGTGAATTCGAATTATCATCTTGCTATATTGAACAGAGAAGCGAAACCAATATATATGGAGGAGTATTAAGAACACACGAATATATTCATTATACATATATAGATGGAAGTGGAAATGTAAGATTACGTGAGTTGATAATGGGAATTGATGTTAATTTAAAAATAACTGAAAATACACCTAGAGTTGTCATCACTAGCAGTGACAGTTGGTGGGTTGAAACAACTTATACATTTTACCTTACAAGAGAGATGTACAACAACCTGTATACTAGTCAAAAGTGATATAAATAGCGACCATTCTTCTTTAATACAAAGAAAGTGGTTGCTATTTTATTTTATATTATTTTAGATTATAAAGTTATATTTGCAAATAAGAAATAGGTTGTCCTTTATTTTTAACTTTCTGGAGTGTTGCATTCTTGTGTACTGTTGACTTTGAAATTCCAAATTTTTTGGCTGCTCCACGTACTGTATCTTTTGAATCTATTATACATTGTGCTAGAGCTACTGCTCTTTCCTCTATTGAAACTCCTCTCATAAAAGCAAAACCTCCATAAGAATACATTTTTTTAATTTAATTCTTATAGAGTTTAATTTATGAATTTTATTTTATTGCTTTATTGTGCCAAAATTCCCCGGCAGGCTGTCTGAAAATTAATCAAAAAATGTAGGGGTTGCCGTCCTCGGAGACCTGCTCTTCAAAGAAATTACTA
>CAKPJM010000057.1 GCA_934162625.1 uncultured Clostridia bacterium | reverse complement strand
ACTCAAAGTTATAACTAGTACTTGAGTTTTTTTCATATGTTATCACCCTTTCTTTTTTATTATTTAATTATAACATATTAAACTACTAATATCTACAAATTTTATCACTTTATTATTTTTTATTTCATATTATATATTAATAATAAAAAGAAAGGAATTGATAGACATGGATTTTGAAAAAGATTTTTGCCCAGTAGTAAAAGTTGATGGTTTTATCGAAAAAGGTAAACAATTTGATATTGAAATCAATATGCCTGAAGACAATAGAAATGCTATATTTGGAGTTATAAAAGATTGTTTTAAAGAGCCTGTTGAAGATGCTGTTGTAAAGCTTATTGAAATTGACAACGATTGCGGAAAAGAAGAAAGAAAACCAGTTTCTCACACTTTCACAGATAAAGATGGAGAATTTGTTTTTGGACCTCTTTGTCCTGATAAAAAATATGAAATACAATTTTGGGCTAACAAAGTAAAACACATCAAAATTTGTGCAGATTGCAAACATCAAGGAAAATGCCTAAAAGGTGTAAAACTTGACTGTCCTAAAAAACCTTGTAATGATGATTGTAAACCTGAACATGAACACGATCATTTTTTAAAACCAAATTGCTGTAAATAGTATATCGAGCAAAGTGACGTGGAGTCGCCCTTTGTTCTCGCCGATCTGAGTTTCCGAATGTAATAAAGGCAATAGAGATTATAGTATTTAAAAAAATCACGCAAAGAAAAATCTTTACGTGATTTTTTTAAAAGGCTCCTAATTTTTTAGCTAGTTGTTTTCCTCTTTTCATTATTCTTTTTTTATTCATCATACCATCATTGTACATAATTGCCATTCCAGCTGCAATTGCTGTTCCTATAAGCATTCCTTTAACAAATTTCATTGTATATTTCTCCTTTCTAATTATGATAAATTGTAATTTGTGTAAACGATTCTAGGGACTGTCCCTCTTTTGTTGAATGACAAAAGGGGACTGTCCTGAATCGTAAATGTAATCTATTGCAAAAATTGTAGGAGCGATTTTAATCGCCCGTCTTCAAAAAAATTACTCTAATAATAATTTGTTTCGGGCAGGTACAGGGCCTGCCCCTACATTTAGGGCAATTTCTATGGTGCACTGCGGGTCGCCGAGGTCGGCGTCCCTACAGCATTTGCAATAAATTTGTTTTTGGGCGTATTGCATACGCCCCTACGAATTACACCTCTCACATCACACTTCTCACATCAATTAAATAAATTACAATTTTTTATTCTATATTTTTATTATTGCTTTTTCTTTCTTTTTTATACTGAATTACTAATGAATATATTTCATATATTGTAATTAATATCAAAAAAATTCCAAAATATCTTTTTAAATACTTTACATCTAATTTAACAGAAATCTTTGCTCCTATTATAGCTCCAACTACTCCTGAAATTGCAACAGGTAATCCTATTTTCCAATTTATCAGTTTTTCTTTTATGGTGGTAATTATTGCTGAAATAGATGTAGGTATAAAAAATACTAAATTGGTTGCTTGTGCAATATGTTGATCTATCCCCATAAAAACAGAAAGCACAAGAATAAGAATTGCTCCTCCTCCCATACCTATTCCGCTTACCATTCCTGAAATTATCCCTGTAAAAAACTCTAACATTTATTTACCCTTTTCCATAATTACAAAATCATTCTTATTGATACATATATTAAAAATATAATAAATACTATTTTTAAGATTTTATCTGACAATTTTTTTAATAGTTTCGAGCCTAGGAAACCTCCAATTATTCCACCTATAGCACATTTTATTCCTATATTCCAATCTATATAATTATTAGTATAATAAAGTAACCCACTTGCAACTACCATTGGTAAAATTGCAAAAACAGAGGTTGCTCTAGCCTCTGCCTCTTTTAATTTAAAAATGTGAACAAATGCAGGTACAACTATCATTCCCCCTCCTGCCGCAAATAATCCACTTATAAAGCCAGCAATAATACCAACTGCTATTTTTTTAGTCATCTTCTTCTAGTTTTTCTTTCCCCTTCACATAGTACTTATTAAACATTTCTTCTGCTAGTATAGTAAGTTCATTATCACATTTTAGCATTTGAAAAATTATCTCTTTTCTTAATTCTTCGTTTTGTATGTTTTCCGCTTTATCTAAAAATGTTTGTAACTCTTTTAAATATTTTTGGCTATTAGCCTTCCAATTTTCATTTTCTATTTTTTTCATATCCTTAGTTTTACAAATTATCATTTTTTTATACTCCCATTTTTTGTTAATATTATATCAGCGTTTTTACTGTTAGGCAACATATTATTACGTTTATGGTTATATTAATTTTAATCAATGTTATTTTAAAACTTAAAATGATAAAATACAACAAATTTCGTGCATGTTTTTTTGCAGAATGGGGGTTTTATGATTAAAATTAAGATATCTGATTTATTAGGAAAACACAAAATGACTCAAAAGGCCTTGTCTGAAATCACAGGAATTAGACCTGCTACCATTTCTAAAATGTATTATGAAGAGTCAAAAAGAATCGATATTAAACACTTAAATAATATCTGCAAAGCTTTTGATTGTGAGATATCAGAACTGCTAGAATATATCCCAGATAAACAATCAGTAAAAAAGTAAACCGAAAGGTATTTTAAGCTTTTCGGTTTGTTTTTTATTATATAGGGAAAATGCTATAACCGCTATTGCCTTTGAGATTTTCTCATTTCACTCAAAAATTCAAATCTGGAAAACAAATGGCTACTCAAGTCTCTTTATTCCTCTATTGTTTCATCTTTTATATAATACTTTGTTCCTAACATTTTATCTGGTAAATACTGTTGCTCTACCTGATGATTTGGATAATCATGTGGATACTTATAACCTTCACCATATCCAAAATCTTTCATTCCGGAGATCGGAGCATTTCTTATATGCATTGGAATTTCACCTGTATCTTTTGTTTCTACATCTTCTAAAGCTTTGTTTATTGCTAAATATGTTGCATTTGATTTTTTTGATGTCGCTACATATATTGCAGCCTCTGATAATATTATTCTTGCCTCTGGCATTCCAACACTTGACACGGCCTGCATTGCACTATTTGCAACAACTAAGGCATTTGGATTTGCAAGTCCTACATCCTCTGCAGCTGCAATTACAATTCTTCTTGCAATAAATACTGGATCTTCTCCCCCTGCAATTGCTCGAGCCAAATAGAAAGCTGTCGCATCTGGATCGCTTCCTCTCATTGATTTTATAAATGCGCTTATATTATCATAATGGCTATCTCCTGTTTTATCAAACATTGATTTCTTTTTTCCAACACATTCAGCAGCAATTTCATTTGTTATATTTATAGTTCCGCTATTATCTACTGGTGTAGTAAGTACTGCTATTTCTAAACTATTTAATGCTGTTCTTACATCTCCATTAGAAATTTCCGCTATTTTCTTTATCGTTTCATCTTTTATATTTATATTATAATTTCCTAAGCCTTCTGGATTTTTTATTGCATTTTTTAATATTGTAAATACGTTTTCAGCTGAAAGTGGTTTTAATTTAAAAACCATAGACCTTGAAATCAAAGCTTTGTTAACCTCAAAATATGGATTTTCTGTTGTAGCTCCAATTAATATAACTGTACCATTTTCTACAAATGGAAGTAATGCATCTTGTTGCAATTTATTAAATCTATGAATCTCATCTATAAATAATATGCATTTTCCAGTTGGATTAAGCAATGGATTTTTAGCTTCTTCTATTGCTGATTTTATATCTCCAACTCCAGAAGTTACTGCATTCAATTTTATAAACTTATATTTAGTTGTATTACTTATAACTTTAGCTAAAGATGTTTTGCCAGAACCTGTTGGTCCCCATAAAATTATGCTAGACAATCTATCTGCCTTTATTGTTCTATATAAAATTTTATCTTTACCTAAAATTTCCTCTTGTCCAATAAACTCATCTAAATTTTGTGGCCTTACGCGGTGGGCTAATGGTATATTTAAATCCATACTTGCTCCTTTCTAAAAGAAATTTCTAGGGACTGTCCCTCTTTTGTTGGAAAGCAAAAGGGGACTGTCCTGAAATTTCTAATGAATAATTAAGAATTAAAAATATACATTGATTTTTTGTTCAGCTCAATAAAAAGTAGGGGCGGGGCTCCGTACCCTCCCGAAAATTATAAAAAAATAATTGTAAATTTCGGGCAGACACAGGGCCTACCCCTACATTTAGAGCGATTTCTATGGTGCATTGCAGGTCGTCGAGGGTGGCGGCCCCTACAGTATTTGAGACAAATTGTTTTTTGGCGTATGCAATACGCCCCTACGATTTTTCAATAAATCACTTTTACGATTCAGGACAGTCCCTAGAATCGTTCACACAAATTCCAATTTATCTTTTAATTTCTTGCTAAATTTTTTAATCCTTGTTTTATTATTTCTTCTAATTGTAAATTTTTTGTATCTACATTTTCTAATGCTTTTTCTATTTCTCGTTTTGTATAACCTAATACTTGTAATGCAGCTATTGCTTCGCTTGTTTCTTCTTCGTTTGTTATTGATAGTTTTACTTCTTCTCTTTTTGTTATTGCTTCTTCTGTTTTTAATTTATCCTTAAGTTCTAATACTATTCTCGCTGCTGTTTTTTTACCTATTCCTGGTATTTTTACTAATTGAGATATATCATCTGATATTACAGCAAGTGCAAAACTTGATGGACTTATTTCTGAAAGCATTGCTATAGCAGATTTTGCTCCTATACCACTTACTTGTAATAAAAGTTCAAACATACGTAATTCTTCGTTTGTATTAAATCCATACAAACTAATATTATCTTCTCTTACATAATAGTGTGTATGCACTTTAACAACTTGTCCAATTTCCCCTAGAGTTTCTATTGCCTTTGTTGCCATAAATATTTTGTATCCAACTCCACCTACATCTATTACAACATAATTATTTGATTTTTGCTCTAAACTACCTTTTATATATGCAAACATTTAGTTCTCTCCTTGCAAACAAATTTTCTGTATGTATTTTATCATAAGAAAATAAATTTGCAATACTTTATATCATTTTTTTATTATATTTTATTTTTTTAAAACAACCCCAAAACTTTTATAAAAGTTTTGGGGTGATATTTTTATTCTACTGTAACTGATTTTGCTAAATTTCTTGGTTTATCTACATCTAATCCTTTTTCTTTTGAAATATAATATGCAAATACTTGCATTGGTATTACTGAAAGTATTGGTGATATAAATGGATTTGTTTTTGGTATTTTGATTATTGTGTCAAATCCGTCATTTTTTATATCTTCACTTGTAATTAGTAATACTTTTGCACCTCTTGTCACTACCTCTTGAACATTGCTTATTGATTTTTCTACTAATCTTTTATCTGTCATTGTTGCAACTACTGTTATTCCGTTTTCTATTAATGCTATAGGCCCATGTTTTAATTCTCCTGATGCATATGCCTCTGAATGAATATATGATATTTCTTTTAGTTTTAGGGAACCTTCTAAGCTTACTGCATAGTCTGTTCCTCTTCCTAAAAAGAACATATCCTTTTCTTTATAAACTTTCTTTGCAAATTCTTTTACTTTTTCTAAGTCTTTTAAAATCTCTTCTACTTGTGATGGCAATTTTAAAATGTCTTTTTTTAGTTCTTTTATTTTTTCTAAATCTGCTGTTTCTAGCTTTTCTGCAAAATATAATCCCAATACACTAAGAAGTACAACTTGTGACGTATATGCTTTTGTTGAAGCTACTGCTATTTCTGGTCCTGCGTGTGTATATATTGAGTAATCTGCTTCTCTTGTTATCGAGCTTCCAATTACATTTGATATTGCAAGAGTTTTTGCTCCTTTTGATTTTGCAAGTTTTAATGCAGCTATTGTATCTGCTGTTTCTCCTGATTGACTAATATATATAGCAAGTGTCTTTTCATTTACTATTGGATCTCTATATCTAAATTCCGAAGCAATATCTACTTCTACTGGAATTTTGCAAAGTCTTTCAAATATAGTTTTTGCTACTAGTCCTGCATGCATTGCAGTTCCACATGCTACTATATATATCTTATTTAAACTTTCTAAATATTCTCTTGTAAAATTTAAATCTTCTATTTCTATATGACCATTGTCTAATTTTGCACCAATTGTTTCTCTTATTGCATTTGGTTGTTCATTTATTTCTTTTAGCATAAAGTGTTCATATCCATCTTTTTCTGCACTAGCTGCTCCCCACTCTATACTTTTTATTGGTTTATTTATTTTATTTAACTCTTTATCATAAAAAGTTACATTGTCTTTCGTAAGTTCTACAATTTCATTATCATCTAAAAGATAGAAATCTTTTGTATATGAAAGAATTGCTGGTATATCTGATGATATATAATTTTCTCCATTCCCCTTTCCTATAACAAGTGGGCTATCCTTTCTTACAACAAACATTTTATCACTTTCAGCAGATGCTAATATTTCTAATGCATAACTTCCTTTTAAATCGTCACATGTATTTTTTATTGCTTTTAATACATCATTTTCTTTTGTAAAATAATAATGTAT
>CAKPJM010000056.1 GCA_934162625.1 uncultured Clostridia bacterium | reverse complement strand
GCCCGGTAGTTCAGTTGGTTAGAACGCTAGCCTGTCACGCTAGAGGTCGTCGGTTCGAGCCCGATCCGGGTCGCCATTTTTTTTATTTATATAATTGGCTCGATAGCTCAGTTGGTAGAGCAGGGGACTGAAAATCCCCGTGTCAGTGGTTCGATTCCACTTCGAGCCACCACAAAAGCACAGCGAAAGCTGTGCTAATTTTTTTGAAATTGTGGAATCGAAAAGGAGGTTGCCAAGTTTCGAGCTGGTCAGGAGCCAGCCGAAACGCAGGCAAAAATAGTCCAGTGGACTATTTTTCCGACGCGGCTTGCCGATTCCACTTCGAGATGTGTAATGTATGCAGAAAAATAGATTTAGTCCAATAGTTGATAAAACTAAAATAAAATGATACAATTCAATAAAAATAAATAAGGAATGATTAATTGATGGATAAAATTTTAGACATAGTTAATAAACCAGATGATTTAAAAAAATTAAATTTAGTAGAAAAAGAAGAATTAGCAAAAGAGATAAGAGAATATATATTAGAAGTAGTTTCTAAAAATGGAGGACATTTGGCTTCTAATTTAGGAGTTGTAGAACTTACGATAGCATTACATAGTGTTTTTAATTTACCACAAGATAAAATAGTATGGGACGTAGGACACCAAAGTTATGTTCATAAAATATTAACAGGAAGAAAAGAACAAATGAAAACCTTAAGAAAGTTTGAAGGATTATCAGGTTTCCCTAAAATATCGGAATCTGAGTATGATAGTTTTGATACAGGCCATAGCAGTACATCAATATCAGTAGCATTAGGAATGGCAAGGGCAAATGCTTTAGAAAACAAAAATGACCATGTAATTGCTGTAATAGGAGATGGCTCATTAACTGGTGGAATGGCTATGGAAGCTTTGAATGATTCAGGAAGCAGCAATTCTAATATTACTGTAATATTAAATGATAATGAAATGAGCATATCTAAAAATGTTGGAGGAATACCGGCATTACTTACCAAAATTAGAGTGAAAAAAATGTATAAAAGATCAAACAATTGTATAAAAAGATTCTTTAATAAAGTGCCTTTAATAGGAAAACCTATTGTTTCATTAGCTCATAATATAAAAAGAGGGATAAAACAAATGGTTATTCCTAATATGTATTTTGAAGATATAGGATTTACATATTTAGGACCTGTAGATGGACACAATATAGAAGAACTAGAAAACATATTAGAACAAAGTAAGCATTTAGAAGGACCTATTTTAATACATGTAATGACTAAAAAAGGAAAAGGATATAAGTTTGCAGAAGAAACTCCTGATAAATTTCATGGAATTTCTAGTTTTGACTTAAAAACTGGAGAACTAATATCAAAGCCCAAAGTAGACTATTCAAAAGTGTTTGGAAACAAGTTGGTTGAGCTGGCTTCAGAAGATAATAAAATAGTGGCTGTTACTGCAGCAATGAAAGACGGAACAGGTTTAAAAGAATTTGCAAATAAATTTCCTAACAGATTCTTTGATGTAGGAATTGCAGAGCAACATGCAGTAGGAATGATTGCAGGGATGGATATTGCTGGACTTAAACCTGTATTTGCTGTTTATTCATCTTTTTTACAAAGAGGCTATGATCAACTTATTCATGATATCGCATTAGAACAAATACCAGTAACGATATGTGTCGATAGAGCGGGAATTGTTGGGGCAGATGGCGAAACTCATCAAGGAATATTTGATTTGTGTTTTTTAAATTCTATACCAAATTTAGTCGTAATGGCTCCAAAAGATTTTAAAGAATTAGAACAAATGTTAGAATTTGCAGTAAATTTAGATAAACCAGTAATTATTAGGTATCCAAGAGGAGGAGAAAGTTTAAATAAATTTGAACAACATACTAATATCGAACTTGGAAAATCAGAAATAATAAAAGAAGGAAAAGATCTAACAATTATAGCTATAGGCAAAATGGTAGAAAAAGCAAGAAAAGTGTCAGAGTTACTAAAAAAAGATAATATTGATGCAGAAATAATAAATGCAAGATTCCTAAAGCCATTAGATAAAGAAACGATATTAAAATCAATAGAGAAAACTAAAAATGTTGTAACAATAGAAGATGGGTTAATAGAGGGTGGACTTCGGAAGCTCTGTTATTGAAGCAATAAATGATAGCAAATTAGAAAATATAAAAGTAAAAAGGTTTGGATATAACAATTGCTTTGTAAAACATGGAAGTGTAGAACAATTGGAAAAAGAATATGAGATAGATGCAGATAGCGTGCTTAAAAACATTGAAATATACATAAAAAAGTGATATAATTTAAATATATTCATTTTATGGTCTTCCTAGCGTGACAGCTAAGTTATATCAGGAGACAAAATAATTTTAAGGAGGAAATGAATATGAATTGGATTGTAGAAATCTCAGAGGTGATTTATAAGTCTGTGAACAAAGTTTTTGCACGGCTTAACAACCTGAGAAGGTGGACAGAAATCATCACTACTGCAAAGTATGATGAGATAAGCAAGCAGGCCCTCAATTGTATTATTTGCTTTTTGCTGGCAAAAGAGGCAGAATCAAGAGGCATAAAAGTGTGTTGGAAAAATTTCCCCAAAATAGCAATGTTTAGGGCATTTCAAAAGGTGTATGTCAATTATGACACCCCAGAACACATCCTTAAGGAAATATGCAGTTTGGGAGAAATCGATTTTAACAAACAGTTTAATTATGCGACACTCAAAATTATTTCAAAAAAAACAAGTAAGGAATTTGCTAACTGGCTTCAAGCATCTCAAGAGACATATGAAGAAACCATTTATAGAGCAGCAACAAAAATTGCGACTCTTTTGGAATTGAAGGAAATTCGTACAAGTATAAATGGAGACTATTCTTTGAAATACAGAGAAATTATAGAATCTATGGAAAATTACCAAAGTATTCCTGGATTTCTTGAGATGAGTAATGAAGAGTCTCAGTGCTTCGAAGCTTTTAGATCTGTTTCAAAACTAAGAAACCAAAACAGATGGGCGGCATATTCTTATAGCGTGAGTTGTTCTGTTTTAGGACATCTATTTGATACTGCAATATTTGCTTACTTGATGGCACTTGAAAAATATCACTCAGAAGAAATTGCTACAAAATGTTTCTTTATGGGGATATTTCATGATATACCTGAAGCGTTTACTAGAGATATTCCCTCCCCCATAAAGGATGGAATTCCTGGGTTTAGAGAGCTTACTGAGAAATATGAGCTTGAGTGCATGAAAAGAAGATTCTATCCTAAGCTTATAACAGCTTCAGGAGTGTTACCAGACGCTGTAAAAAGTATTATGTTTGAAGAAGAGGAAAACTTTAAATATAAAGCTATTATGAAAGGCGCAGACTATATGTCTGCAACTTCTGAAATAGTAAGACAGTTTATGGGAGGAAGTAGAGATCCTGGACTCTTAGAAGCAATTAACGAATTGTTTGAGAAAGGAACAGCTGAACTGACCCCAACAGCAAAAGGAATATATGAGAGTATGTGTAAGTATGCAGAGAACCTTAAAATAGAAGATTTCTAAAACCATCGAACCCTTTAGATTGTAATCTGGAGGGTTTTTATATATAAAACTATTGAAGTAAACATAAAAAGATGGTATAATTATTAATATTCATTTGATAGGTCTTCCTTGTGTGACAATTTAAGTTAGAGCAAGAGACAAAATAATTTTAAGGAGGAAATGAATATGAACACAAACTTTACCCAAGGAAAAATGAAAGATGTCATCTACAACATTTTTAGCAAGGTTTTGAATCCGCTTAGCAATATCACACGGTGGTCCAATAAGGACTGTTCAGAGAACAAATCTTTAAGACTATACACAGAGCTTGCAAAGCAAGGTCTGAATATAGTTATAACCTATTTCTTGGCCCATGTTGCCAAAGAAAAAGGAATGGAGGTGAAAATCGAAAGATTTCCATGGATAGTTTTAAACAGAATGTTTGAAAAAACCATTAATGGAAATATTCGTGATGACCACATAATCGAGATTTGCGCAAAAAAAGAAAACCTGCAGAAAAGATATAGAGACTATATCAAGACTAAAATTCTTTCAGATGCAAAGGGATTTTCAAGAAGAATGGAAATTGACGAAAAATGGAACGAAACAAAAATCTTTAAACTTGCCACAAAGATTGCTACTCTTATAGAGTGCAGAGAGCTCAAAATTGAGAATGCGGAGGCAGAGGTATTAAAGACTATCAAAGACTTGTCCCAAGAAATAGGAATACCATTTTTGGGACAAGACACAGAGGAATACCATTTTTTCCGTGAAGTTTCCATGCTTAGGTCAAGTATTCGGTGGTTAATTCAGTTCAAAGCTAAAGAATGCTCAGTGCTTGAGCATATGGGAGAAGTAGCTGTAATTGCTTTCTTAATGGGACTGGAAGAGTATAATGACGAAACAATTGCAACACATCTTTTTTGGTGTGGAGCATTTCATGATCTTCCAGAACGTTGGACAGGAGACATGGCAAGCAATATAAAAGACGCTGTTAAGGGCTTAAGAAAAGCAACAGAGGATTTTGAAAGAGATGTCATGGAAAGGCAAGTCTACAAATTACTTCCCAATTATCCTATAAAGGAAATTATGATGGAAGAAGAAGGCAATAAAGAATACAAGGGGCTCCTTAAGAACGCAGATAATACTTCTGCTATCTTTGAATGCTATAGAAACATTAAGGCCGGAAGCAAAGACAAATATTTCTTTAATGTAATAACAAAGGAAATGGAGAAAGAAAACTATTCAGATACATTTGTGCAACTTGCAACGAAAATCTATGAAGCAGTTCCACATGATGGATATGTAGAGTAAGTGTAAAAGTCCTATTAGCAATGCTAGTAGGACTTTTCTTTTTTTAGTTGAATAAAGAAAAAAAATGATATATAATATATAAGTCAATAAAGTTTAGGAGAGTAAAAAATGGATAAAGAAAAGCGTAAAATATTGAATACAATGCTTAAGTTTTTTGAAGAAAAGGGATACAAAAAAGAAGAAATAGCAGAAATAGAAGAATTAGCGGGGGAAAAAGAAAAAAAGAAAAAGAGAAAACTTCATTCTTTTGAAAAAATTACAGATTTAAAAGATATGCTTGCAAAAACAGAAAAAAGATGTGGAGATAAACCAGCATTTAAGTACAAAACAGCAGAACCAGGAGTTTTTGATGTTATTACATATAAAGAATTTATAGATAAAGTAAATGCTTTAGGAACAAAACTTATAGATTTGGGATTGAAAGGAAAAAGAATAGCAGTTATATCTGAAAATAGATATGAATGGTGTTTAGCATATTTAGCTACATGCTGTGGAACTGGTGTTATAGTACCATTAGACAAAGCTTTGCCAGCAAACGAATTAGAAAGCTTAATTATTCGTTCTGGAGTAGAAGCTATATTTTATTCTAGTAAATATGATGAAGTTATGCAGGATATAAAACAAAGAAGAACAACAGATTTAAGATACTATATTTCTATGGATTTAGACAAAATGAAAAATGGAGTTTATTCTGAACATGAATTTGTAGAGAAGGGCAAAGAGCTAATAAATAAAGGGGACAAAAGATTTTTAGATGCTAAAATAAATAACGAAGAAATGACTTTTATGTTATTTACATCAGGAACAACAGCAATGTCAAAAGCTGTAATGTTGTCACATAAAAATATATGTTCAAATTTGATGGATATAGCATCAGTTTTAAAAATAGACGAAAACGATACATTGCTATCATTTTTACCGTTGCACCATACATTTGAATGTACAGTAGGATTCTTATATGTTATGTATACAGGCGCATCTGTTGCATATTGTGAAGGAATAAGACATATTGCAAGTAATATAAAAGAATTTGAAATTACAGCAATGATTTCTGTCCCAGCACTTTATGAGAATATATATAAAAGAGTGATGAAATCAATAGAAAAGAAAGGTAAATTACCAGAAGTAGAAAAAATAATGAAATTAAGCGGAATGCTTTCAAAAGTAGGAATAGACTTAAGAAAGAAAATGTTTAAAGAAATACATGAATCGTTAGGACCTAAGCTAAGACTTATGGTGAATGGAGGAGCGGCATTAGACTATGAAGTGGAAAAAGGGTTTAGTGAATTAGGATTTAGAATAGTACAAGGATATGGACTAACAGAAACATCACCTGTAATCGCGGCAGGAACAGATTTTGAACAAAGAATAGGTTCAGTAGGCAAAGTATTTCCTAGTGTAAAACTAAAAATAATAAATAAGGATGAAAGTGGAATTGGTGAAGTTATAGTAAAAGGACCAAACGTTATGCTTGGATATTATCAAAACGAAGAGGCTAATAAAGAAGTTTTTGAAAAGGGATGGTTTCATACAGGAGACTTAGGATATATAGATAAAAAAGGCTTTTTATTCTTGGCGGGAAGAAAGAAAAGCGTAATAGTATTAAAAAATGGTAAAAATGTGTATCCAGAGGAAATAGAAAGCATAATTAATAGAGTAGATGGAATAAAAGAATCTTTTGTATATGGAAAACCAGAAGAAAATAATGAAGATGATTTGAAACTATGTGTTGAAATTGTTTATGATAGAGATTTAATTAAAGAAATATATAAAGTGGAAGATGAAGAAGAAATAAAGAATGTTTTATGGCAAAAAATAAAAGAAATAAATAGAACAATGCCACCTTATAAATACATTAAAGAATTGATTGTATCTGAAGAACCACTTATAAAAACTACTACATTAAAAATAAAAAGACATGAAGAATTAGCAAAAATAGAAAATAGAAAATAGGATTATTTTGAAATGTAACAAAAATGTAACAAAAATGTAACGAAATAGACAAGATAAAATTTTAAAATTCTATTGTAGTTTTTTCGCAAAGAATGTATAATTATAAATAATTAGAGTACTTAGTAC
>CAKPJM010000055.1 GCA_934162625.1 uncultured Clostridia bacterium | reverse complement strand
AGACTTTACTGATTTTTTAGCAATGGTTTTTGCTGTAGTTTTTTCTTTAGCTACTGACTTTGAATTGGATTTTTTTTGAATTTTAGAAGTTTCTTTAGAAACTAAATCTTTACTGCTTTTTTTAGAAGCTTCTTTTGTAGCCTTTGGCATTAAAATTCCTCCTTAGTAAAATAAAATATTATTATATATAATATATCAAAAAATATATAAATTCAATACTAAAAAAAATAAAATAAAATTTTTTTGCAAATATTGTAAATATCTGTTTACTTTTATCAAAAATTCTTATACAATATATTTGTATATTGAATTTAAACAAATGAAAAAAATTGAAAGGAGCGGAAGGCTCATGAAAATACTTATGCTTACTTGGGAATATCCACCAAGAATTGTTGGAGGAATTGCTAGAGTAGTAAATGATCTATCAAAAAGATTAATAAAAGATGGACATGAAGTTTATGTTGTTACATATAAAGAAGGAAATGCCCCATACTATGAGAATGACAAAGGAGTTAATGTATATAGAGTAGATAACTATATGATAAATCCTAATAATTTTATAGATTGGATAATGCAACTTAACTTTAATATGATAGCAAAAGTAAATGAATTAATAGCAAAGGGAGAAAAATTTGATGTAATTCATGCACATGACTGGCTAGTAGCATATGCAGCAAAAACATTAAAAAATTCTTATGATTTGCCATTAGTTAGTACAATACATGCAACTGAAAGTGGACGTAATGGAGGAATTCATGATGAAGTACAAAGATATATAAACGATACAGAATGGATGCTTACTTACGAATCTTCAGAAGTTATTGTAAATAGTAAATATATGAAAAATGAATTGCAAAGATTATTTGGACTTCCATATGAAAAAATAAATGTAGTTGCAAATGGAATAAATAGTACAGCATATAGTGGAGTAGAAAAAGACTACGATTTTAGAAGACAATATGCAGCAGACAATGAAAAAATAATTTTATTTATGGGTAGACTAGTTTATGAAAAAGGAGTGCAACACTTAATATCTGCAATGCCAAAAATACTAGCAAATTACCATGATGCTAAACTTGTAATAGCAGGAAAAGGTGGAATGTTAGATGAATTAAAGGCACAAGTTGAAGCAATGGGACTAGGACAAAAAGTATATTTTACAGGTTATTTAAATGCAAAACAAGTTTCAAAAATGTATAAATGCGCTGATATATCAGTGTTCCCAAGCACATACGAACCATTTGGAATAGTAGCATTAGAAGCAATGCTTGCAGGAGTGCCTACAGTCGTATCAGATGTTGGAGGGCTTAACGAAATAGTAGAGCATGGAGTAGATGGAATGAAATCTTACGCAGGTAATCCAAATTCACTTGCAGATTCAATACTTGCATTATTATTTGACCATCAACTATGTGATAATATTTCTAAAAAAGCAAAAGCAAAAGTAAAAAATGAATATAGCTGGACAAAAATAGCACAAGATACTCATTTTATATATCAAAAAGCTATTTGCCAAACAATGGCAGAACGCCAAGCACACCAAATAGCACAAGAAAAGGCAAAGAAAGAGAAAAAAATAAAATCAGTAGAAACAGAAATTACAAATTTAATTTCGTTTAATAAGAAGCGTCAAGCATACGCATAACATAAAACGAATGAAAAGCAGCATCTTGCGCATTTAAATGAATTCGTAAAATCCTCAACGTACAAGAGTACGCCTCCGGTTTTACTCATTAATTTAAATGTACAATCTACTACTTTTGATTCGTTTTTATAATAAAAGAATTTGCATAAAAAAGCAAGGAGGAAGAAAATGTACGTTTATGATGAAGCTAACAATTTAGCAAAAGCAATACAAGAGAGTAAAGAATACAAAGAATATAAGCAAGTGAAAGAAGAAATAGCAAAAATACCTGAATTGAAATCTAAAATAGAAGATTTTGAAAAAATTAGATATGAAGTTCAAGTTATGTCATTTCAAGGACAAAAAGAAGATAGTGAAAAAATGAAAAAATTACAAGAAATGTATGACATTCTTAATAAAGAAGCAAAAATAAAAGAATATTTCGATATAGAAGTAAGATTTAATATTATGCTTGCAGATGTTAACAAAATTATAAGTGAATCTGTAAAAGAATTATTATAAATATTAGCTGTAGTGGCGGGCGCTGTGCCCGCCAAAAAAATTGTATTTGCGTGCAAATTACAATTAAATAAAAAACGCAAAACATATTGACAACCAAACAATGTTTTGGTAAAATGTGAAAATACAAAGGAGGTAAAAAATGGAAAACTATAAAAATGAAATTTTAGAAATTGAAGTCGGACCTAATGGAGAATTTGACGAAGGAACAGCAAAATTTGTTATAGAAAAATGCCAAGAAGCAAGAGATGAAAATATTTGGTATACGCAAGAAGAAGTGATAAAAGCATTAGATGAGCTAGAAGAAAAGAACAAGAAATGCATAAAATCATTTATACTAAAAGAGCAAAAGTAGAACTGCAAAATTTATACAATTATATTTATTTTAATCTAGCAAATCCTCTTGCGGCAAAAAAGTTTAAAAACAATATTATAAAATCAATTTCTAATCTAGAATATTTTCCATATATGGGAAAGAAGCTTTTTAATTCAAACTTTAGATATTTAATTTTTAAAAATTATTTAATTTTTTATTCAGTAAGTAATCAAAATGTTGAAATCCAACGAATAATCCATAAAAGTCAAAACTTAAAAATATGATTAATAAATAAATTTAAGTATACAAAAACAAAGAAATATGCTATACTTTTAACGGAAAATAAAATTACATAAGAATTAATGGTAAAAAAACAAAAGAGGTATTATATGGAAAATATTATTTATATTATTTTGCTAAGTATAGCAATAGTTTTATTTAAAATTATTTTTAAAATAAACTTAAAAAAAGCAAAAGAGTTAAACGAAAATAAAGAATTAGAAAAAATTACAGATAAGTTTCCGGAAAATGTAGAAGTAGCAAAAGAAATGTTAGAAATGCTAGACAATAAAAACGTAAAAATTGAAGAAGCAAAGGACACTAATACTAGTTTGTATATTGCTATTACAAACAAAATATCTATTGCAGATATGAAAAATAATTATGCAAGAATTCAAACAATTGCGCATGAATGCATACATTCTTGCCAAGATAGAACATTACTCTTGTTTAACTTTATTTTTTCAAATATCAGCATATTATACTTTTTAATAGTAAGTATACTTACTATATTAAAAGTAATAAATAATCAAATGCTACAAGTTGCAATACTAATGCTTATTATGATTATTCAATTTAGCGTAAGAAGCTTTTTAGAAATAGATGCAATGACGAGAGCAAGGTTTTTAGCAAAAGAATATATGGAAAAGAAAAAGCTATGTAGTGAAAAAGAGCAAAAAGAATTATTGAAAGAATATAAAAAAATAAATAAAATAGGAATTCCATTTGTAATAGATAATTTATTAACAACAGCGATTGCTAGAGTTCTAATCTATTGCATAATTTCAGTTATTTGGTAAAAAAATGAAATTTGACACGAAGAGTGAGGTGTGAGGGGGGAAGTGTGAAGAAGAGTGAATGACCTACGAAGCCTTACCCCTGTGAATCCCACCTTCCACTTCTAATTTCTCATATACATAAAAAAGGAGGAAAAATTTGCTTAAAAAAATATGGCTACATTTTAAATTAATAACAAAACATAGATGGATAGTATTTAAATTATGTACAAAGGTTGGGCTTCCATGGAGAGGAATTGTACATGATTTATCGAAATATGGACCAACAGAATTTTGGAAAAGTGCAAAATATTATGTAGGGTATAAAAGCCCAATACAAGTAGCAAGAGAAAAAAGAGAGTATTCTGCAGCTTGGCTACATCACAAAGGACATAATAAGCATCATGAAGAATATTGGTATGACTTTAATGCACCCGTAAAAGCACCAGTTATACCATATAAATATACAATAGAAATGTTATGTGATAACTTATCAGCAGGAATTGTTTATAAAGGAAAGAATTTTACAAATGATTATCCATTATGGTATTGGCAAAATGTAAAAAACAAAGAACTGTTTCATCCAAAAATGCAAAAATTCTTTGATGATGTGTTTAAAGAAATTGCTGAAAAAGGAATAGATGCAGTTTTAAAAAAAGAAATATTAAAAGAAAAATATAATAAATATTGCAAATTGTAATTTATATAAACGATGGAGGAAAATATGCAAGACAAACAAAAACATATTAGAAATTTTAGCATAATAGCACATATAGATCATGGAAAATCAACACTAGCAGATAGATTAATAGAAAAAACAGGACTTTTATCTTCAAGGGAAATGGAAAGCCAAGTATTAGATAATATGGACCTAGAAAGAGAACGTGGAATTACAATAAAAGCACAAGCTGTTAGAATGCTATACAAAGCAAAAGATGGACAGGAATATATATTGAATTTAATAGATACCCCAGGACATGTGGACTTTAATTATGAGGTTTCAAAGAGTTTGGCTGCATGTGAAGGAGCAATATTAGTAGTAGATGCAAGCCAAGGAGTAGAAGCTCAAACACTTGCTAATGTGTATTTAGCATTAGATAATAATCTAGAAATTTTACCAGTTATAAACAAAGTGGACTTGCCAAATGCAAGACCGGAAGAAATAAAACAAGAAATAGAAGATATAATCGGAATACCTGCAATGGATGCACCATGTATTTCTGCAAAAACAGGATTAAATATTGATGAAGTTTTAGAAAGAATAGTAACAGATTTTAAACCACCGGTAGGAGACGAGACAAAACCTCTAAAATGTTTAATATTTGATTCTTTTTATGATAATTATAAAGGAGCTTTAAGCTATATAAGAGTTGTAGAGGGAACAGTAAAAACTGGTGACGAAATACTATTTATGGCTACAAATAAAAAATTTGTGGTAGCAGAACTAGGGTATTTAGAACCTGGCAGCACAGTACCAGCAGAAAAATTAACAGCAGGAGAAGTAGGTTATATTGCAGCTAGTGTAAAGAATGTATCAGACTTGCATGTAGGAGATACAATAACAACTGTAGAGAATCCAGCAAAAGAACCACTTCCAGGATATAAAAAAGCAAATTCAATGGTATATTGTGGAATGTATCCATTAGATGGTGGAGACTATGAAAATTTAAAAACAGCATTAGAGAAATTAAAGCTAAATGATGCTGCATTAGAGTATGAGCCAGAAACTTCTATTGCATTAGGATTTGGTTTTAGATGCGGATTCTTAGGGTTACTTCATTTGGAAATTATACAAGAAAGATTAGAAAGAGAATTCGACTTAAATTTAATTACAACAGCTCCATCAGTTATATATAAAGTACACAAACAAACAGGAGAAATAATAGAATTATATAATCCAGTAGATTTACCACCAGCACAAGAAATAAGCTATATAGAAGAACCAATTGTAAAAGCAGAAATAATGCTTCCAAAAGAATTTGTTGGGAATGTAATGGAAATATGCCAAGATAGGCGTGGCACATATTTAGATATGAAATATCTAGATAGCACCAGAGTGACATTGGAATATGAATTACCATTAAATGAAATAATATATGATTTTTTTGACACTTTAAAATCAAAAACAAAAGGATATGCTTCTTTTGATTATGAATTTAAAGAATATAGAAGGTCAGAACTTGTAAAATTAGATATACATATAAATAATGAACCTGTTGACGCATTATCTTTTATAGTACATAAAGACACAGCATATACAAGGGGCAGAAAAATGGCAGAAAAACTAAAAACAGTCATACCAAGACAACTATTTGAAATACCAATTCAAGCAGTTGTAGGAGGAAAAATAATAGCAAGAGAGACAATATCTGCGATGAGGAAAGATGTGCTTGCAAAATGCTATGGTGGAGATGTTACAAGAAAGAAAAAACTTTTAGAGAAGCAGAAAAAAGGTAAAAAGAAAATGAGACAAATAGGAAAAGTTGAAGTACCACAAGAAGCATTTTTATCAGTTTTAAAATTAGATGAGGATTAAAAAATATGTAGGATTTATTGCAGATGCTGTAGGGGCGACCCGCACTTCAAAGAACAGGAGAGGTTAAAAATGAAAAATGAAGAGTTAAAAATTAATAATACAGATAAGCAAAGCTTATCTGACCAAGTAGAAGGACGAAATTCTGTACTGGAATTATTGGAATCAGATAGAGATATAAATAAAATATTTATTGCAAGAGGAGAAAGACACGGTTCTATAAATAAAATAATAGCAAAAGCTAAGGAAAGAAAAATAGTTATTGTAGAAGTTGAAAGACAAAAGTTAAATGCAATTTCTGAAACAGAAAACCATCAAGGAGTAATTGCAATAGTACCTCCATTTAATTATTGCGAAGTAGAAGATATATTAGAAGAGGCAAAATCGAAAGATGAAGATCCATTTATATTAATTTTAGATGGAATAGAAGACCCACATAATTTAGGCTCAATAATAAGAACAGCAGAAACAGCAGGAGTACATGGAGTTATAATACCAAAAAGAAGAGCTGTTCGGAGTAAATGCAACTGTTTCGAAATCATCTGCAGGAGCAGTAGAACATGTAAAAATTGCAAGAGTAAATAATATTAATGAAACAATCAAATATTTAAAAGATCAAGGAGTGTGGATTTGCGGAACAGATGGAGAAGCAAAAACATATTACTATAATCAAGATTTAAAAGGAGATATTGCAATTGTAATAGGAAGTGAAGGCTTTGGAATGAGTAGACTTGTAAAAGAAAATTGTGACTTTCTAGTAAAAATTCCAATGAATGGAAAAATAACATCTTTAAATGCTTCGGTTTCTGCTGGTATTGTAATATATGAGACAGTAAAACAAAGAGATTTGACAAAGAAATAAAAAAAGTGATATAATACTATCGTAATTTTCTTATTGGGAACCTAATCCAATTTGTAATATATATAG
>CAKPJM010000054.1 GCA_934162625.1 uncultured Clostridia bacterium | reverse complement strand
ATTCTAGGGACTGTCCCTCTTTTGTTAAATGACAAAAGGGGACTGTCCTGAATCGTAAATGTAATCTATTGCAAATTGTAGGTGCGATTTTAATCACCCGCCTTCAAAGAAATTACTCTAATAATGATTTGCTTTGGGCAGACACAGGGCCTGCCCCTACATATATAGCAATTTCTACAATGTCTTCGGTTGCCGAGGGCGGTAACCCTCTACAGCATTTGCGACAAATTTGTTTTTTGGCGTATGCAATACGCCCCTACGAATCCAACTTCCAATCTCACACTTCAATAAAGCAAATTCCAATTTATCTTACTAATTTTTAAAATATTATTTTACATTTTTTTGATGTTATGTTATTATATATTTGGTTATAATACGAATAAGGAGTAGTTTATGAAGAATTATTATGAGATTTTAGAAGTAAGTGAAAATGCCTCAGATGAAATAATTGATAGAGCTTATAGGGTTCTTGCAAAAAAATATCATCCAGATACTTGGCCAAGTAATAAATCTTATTGGGCTGAAAATAAATTTAAGGAAATTACAGAAGCTTATCAGGTTCTTTCCAATCCTGAATTAAGGAAAAAATATGATATTGAAATAAGTCTTAATAATTATATAGATGATCAGCCTGACTACTTAGACTCTCAAAAAGAACGTTTTAACAATATTAGCACTGAGCCTACTCAGGTAAATGATGTAAATAGATTTGTAAAGCCAAGTGCAATAGGATTTAGGCGATATGCTAATTATATGCAGAATTTATTAGAAAACGAAAAACAAAAAGCTCCTGATGAACGTTCTAGAGATTTAAAGGCCTTAATTTTAACAATAATTATTATAGCTTTTCTATTATTTATATTTTGGAAAGTACCTTTTTTAAGAAATTTTTTATTCCCATAAATTGTGGGAATATTTTTTTTGTTTATACTAATAATATTATTGTAAGCATATGTAGGATATTTTTAGTAAATATTTATTTATAAGTTTCTGTAAAAGTATACCTATTAATGCTATATTCAAATAAAAAAAGAGGTGCAAGTATGGCATTAGATTACAATATTATTGGTGAAAGATTGAAACAAGCAAGACTAAATAAGAAATTAACTCAAGAAAAGTTGGCAGAGAAATTAGATGTATCTGTAGCCTTTCTAAGCAGGATAGAGCGTGGTAGCTCCTTAATAAGTTTAAAAAGGCTTAATCAAATTTGTTCTATTTTAGATGTTTCTGAAGGTGAAATCTTAAATGGAGTTTCTAAAGATTCACATACCTATTTAAATAAAGATTTTTCAAATTTGTTAAAAAGTTGTCCACCAGAAAAAATTAGTCTTATATATAATATTGCAAAAGTAATTATTGATAGTTAAATTTTTATTTTTTAATATTTTCTATAGTCGATTTAAATCGACTATTTTTTGTTGAATAGAAAAATCGAAGATTTTCTATTTAACAAAATGCTATAATCGCTATTGCCTTTGAGATTTCCTCATTTCATTCGGAAACTCAAATCGGTGAGAAGAAAAGTTTGGCAAAGCCACTTTTCTTGTTGAATAGCAAAAAAAGATTTTCCTATTCAAACTATTTATTTTTTTTAAGTTTTATTATATAATATTGTATGTAATAATTATTTGAGGAGGAAATTAGTATGTGGAGTTTTTGGTTAATTGCTGCTGGTATTTTCTTTATAATTGAAATTGCAACTGTTGGTTTTCTAATTTTTTGGTTAGGAATCGGCTCACTTTTTGCAATGATTGCTAGTTTTTTTACAGATAGTATTGTTGCTCAAACAGTAGTTTTTGTTGTAACTTCTGCTATATTAATTCCACTTACAAAACCTTTTGCTGATAAATTCACTGGCAAAGAAACTATTCCAACTAATGCTTATTCACTTATAAATAAACATGGTATAGTTACTTCAGAGATTAATCCTATAGAAGGAACTGGTCTTGTAAAAGTAAATGGAGAAACTTGGTCTGCAAAGTCTGAAGATGAATCAATTATTGCAAAAGATACAGAAGTAGAAGTTTTATCAATAGATGGAGTAAAATTAATTGTTAAACCTGTTAAAATAAACTCTGTTTTATAATTAGTTATTAATATTTTAAATATATATTTTTTAGGAGGAGTTAAAATGCCATTTTTAATTATACTATTAGTTATAATTCTTATTATAGCAGTAAAATCAATTAAGGTTGTTAGACAATCTGAAGTTTATATTATAGAAAGACTTGGTAAATTTCATAAGATTGCTGATGCCGGACTTACAATAATCATTCCTTTTGTTGATCATGTAAGAAGTGTTGTAAGTTTAAAAGAACAAACAATGGATATACCACCACAAGGAGTTATTACAGAAGATAACGTTACAATTACAATAGACACAGTTGTGTTCTATCAAATAACAGATCCTGCAAAGGCAGTGTATGAAATTCAATCTTTAAAAAGAGGTATTGAATATTTAGCAATTACAACTATTCGTGATATAGTTGGTAAAATGAATTTAGACTCAACATTCAGTTCAAGAGACTTAATAAATAATCAATTAAGAATATTACTTGATGAAGCAACAGATAAATGGGGCTGTAAAGTAAACAGAGTTGAAATTAAAGATATTAGACCACCAGAAGATATTAGAGATGCGATGGAAAAACAAATGAATGCAGAAAGAAATAAAAGAGCTGCTATTCTTCAGGCAGAAGGTGAAAAACAAGCTGCTATTACAATTGCAGAAGGTGAAAAAGAAGCTGCTATTCTTCAGGCAGAAGCTGATAAAGAAGCAAAAATAAGAAGAGCTGCCGGTGAAGCTGAAGCTATTCGTGAAGTTGCTAAAGCTAAGGCTAAAGAAATTGAAATGGTTTATGAATCAATAAAAAATGCAAATCCTGATGATAAATTAGTTCAATTAAAATCTTTAGAAGCACTAAAAGAAGTTGCTAAAGGAGAAGCTAACAAAGTATTTATTCCTTTTGAAGCAACAGGCGCACTTGCAAGTTTAGGTTCTATTAAAGAAGTTATGAAAGATGAAAAAAATAACAAAGCTTAAAAGTGTGAACAAATCGACTTTAGTCGCCCTTTGTTCTCGCCAATTTGAGTTTCCGAATGAAATGAGGAAATCTCAAAGGCAATAGCGATTATAGCATTTTTATATACCAGGAAATGAGAAATTTCTTAGTATATAAAAAACTACAAAATTTGATTTTTACTAATAGTTTTTATTGACATTATTCTACACATGTATTATACTTTTAATATAATTTAAGAGGTTTTTGTGACCGACGGAATTAAAGTGGACTAACCACTGGGGAACAAAAACTTATGCAAAAAGCCGACCGTCTGGGCAGTCCTATTTCTGTTATGGTATAGGCTGCCTTTTTTGTTTTTTTGTTTGCTAAATCAAATAATGGCTATATTGCTTTGTTCTATTAAATTTTATTAATGTCCACTTTTATTCTTTACTTGAATTTAATTTATTGTGAGCAAATCAGCTCGAATGGAGGTTTTTTATGAAAAAAGTTGCCATTGTTATGGGTAGTGATAGTGATTTACCCGTAGTTCAAAAAGCAATTGACACCTTAAAAAGCTACGGCGTCCCTTATGAAGTTCATGTATATTCTGCACACAGAACGCCATTAGAAGCAAGAAATTTTTCTTTATCCGCAAAATCAAATGGTTTTGGTGTTATTATTGCTGCAGCTGGCAAAGCTGCTCATTTAGCAGGTTCTATTGCTGCTAATACTATTCTTCCAGTTATAGGAATCCCTATAAAGTCTTCCACTCTTGATGGCTTAGATGCCTTGTTATCAACTGTTCAAATGCCTAATGGTATACCTGTTGCCACTGTAGCAATAGATGGTGCTGTAAATAGTGCTTTACTTGCAATTCAAATTCTAGCATTAAATGATAAAGACTTGGAAGCAAAACTAGAATCAGAAAGAAATATTGCCAAACAGAAAATATTAGAAAAAGATTCTAACATTTCCAAAAATTTTTAATAATTTTATTTAAGAAAGGATTTGAAAAAATATATGAGTAATATTCATGAAGAATGTGGTGTTTTTGGAGTATTTAGCCCTTTTAAGACAGATGTTGCATCTATTACTTATTATGGATTATTTGCACTTCAACATCGCGGTCAAGAAAGTTGTGGTATCGTTGTAAATGATTGCGGAGCTTTTGCTCCTTACAAAGATACTGGTATAGTAAATGATGTATTTACTCCTCAAGTATTATCTAGCCTTGGGCAAGGAAATATGGCAGTTGGCCATGTAAGATATTCTACTACTGGAAATACAGGCAGGGAAAATGCTCAGCCAATAGTTATTAACCATGTGAAAGGTAAATTAGCTCTTGCACATAATGGGAATTTAATAAATTCCTTAGAATTAAGAGAGAAACTTGAACTAGATGGTTCTATTTTCCACACAACAAGTGATACTGAAGTTATTTCCTATATAATCACTAAAGAAAGAATCTCCAGTCCATCTATAGAGGAGGCTGTTAATAGAGCAATGAATAAAATAAAGGGTGCTTATTCTCTTGTTATGATGTCCTCTGCTAAGATGATTGCAGTAAGAGATGAAAATGGCTTTAGACCTCTTTGCTATGGCCAAACTAAAGATGGTACATATATTATAGCTTCTGAAAGTTGTGCTTTGGATGCCGTTGGTGCAAATTTCATTAGAGATATTGAACCTGGAGAAATTGTTGTATTTGATAAAAATGGCATACATTCCATTAAAGACCATTGTAATAAAGTGAATCCAAGTATATGTATCTTTGAGTACATATATTTTGCAAGACCTGATTCAGTTATAAATGGAATCAGTGTACATGATGCTAGATTAAAAGCAGGTGCCTGTTTAGCTTTAGAACACCATGTAGATGCAGATGTTGTAATAGGTGTTCCCGATTCTGGTATAGATGCAGCTATTGGTTATTCTAGACAATCTGGCATTCCATATGGTATAGGTTTTATAAAAAATAAATATATTGGTAGGACTTTTATAGCTCCTGGTCAGAACTTTAGAGAAAATAAAGTTAAAATTAAATTAAACACAATTGCAAAAACTGTAAAAGATAAACGTGTAATTTTAGTAGATGATTCTATAGTAAGAGGAACTACTAGTGCCAGAATCGTTAAATTACTAAAAGATGCTGGTGCTAAAGAAGTACATATGAGGGTATCTGCCCCACCTTTTATAGATGCATGTTATTATGGAACTGATATAGACTCTAAAGAAACCTTAATTGCTTGTAATCATTCTCTTGAAGACATAAAAAAAATTATTGGTGTTGACAGTTTAGGTTATTTAAGTATAGAAAGTTTGCCTTTATTAATATGTGGTAAAAATACTTCTAATTTTTGCTCAGCTTGTTTTACTTCTAAATATCCCACAAGTGTTCCTAAAAGTACAAAAAAAGATAGATTTGAGGGAAAAATTAAAGAAGGTGGTGATAATGAATGAAAAGTTTTAGTGAAAGCTACAAAAAAGCGGGTGTTGATATAACTGCTGGTTACAAAGCTGTTGAATTAATGAAAAAACATATTTTAAAAACAATTACTCCTGGAGCAGTATCTGACATAGGTGGCTTTGGTGGTCTATATTCTTTAGACCTATCAAATATTAAAGATCCTGTATTAGTGAGCGGTACTGATGGAGTTGGAACAAAACTAAAATTAGCATTTTTAATGAATAGACATTCTACTGTCGGAATTGATTGTGTAGCAATGTGTGTAAATGATATTATTTGTTGCGGTGCAAAGCCTCTGTTCTTTTTAGATTATATTGCAACAGGTAAAAACATTCCAGAAAAAATTGCTGATATTGTTTCCGGAATTGCAGAAGGTTGTGTACAATCTGGAGCCAGCTTAATTGGTGGAGAAACCGCTGAAATGCCTGGGTTTTATCCAGAAGATGAGTATGACTTAGCAGGTTTTTGTGTTGGCGTTGTAGATAAAAGTAAAATTTTAAAAAATAATTTAGTTAAAGAAGGAGATATAATTATTGCACTTCCTTCAAGTGGTGTTCATTCTAATGGTTTTTCTTTGGTCAGAAAAATATTTGATATTGAAAATACTGATTTAAATCTTTGTTTAGATGAGCTAAATGGATTATCTATTGGAGATGCATTACTTACTCCTACTAAAATATATGTAAAACCAATGCTTTCTTTATTCGATAAGGTAACAGTTAAAGCAGTCTCTCATATAACAGGTGGTGGCTTTTATGAAAATATACCTAGAAGTATACCAGATGGATTTACAGCTAAAATTGATAAGAGTGCTCTTAAAATATTACCTATTTTTGATTTGATTTCTAAAAAAGGCAATATTCCTGAAAGAGACATGTTCAATACCTTTAATATGGGAGTTGGTATGAGTATTGTAGTTTCTAAGGAAGATGTAGAATTAGCTTTAAATACCCTAAAAAGCAATGGGGAAAACGCATATGTAATAGGAGAAATTATAAAATCTGATGAAAAAGTTATTATTAAATAGTTTGGAGGTTAGTATGTCAAAGAAAAAAGTTGCTGTTCTTGTTTCTGGTAATGGAAGTAACTTACAAGCATTAATTGATTATACAAATACGAATAATGCTAATTTTGAAATTTCTATTGTTATTTCTAATAATGAGAGTGCTTATGCACTTTCAAGAGCTAAGAATAATAAGATAAAAACCATTATTATTTCTAGTAAAGATAAAGACAGGTTTGAAAATACTTTAATTAGTGTTTTAGAAGAATACCATATTGATTTAATTGTTTTAGCTGGATTTATGTGTATATTAAGTAAAAATTTCACATCAAAATATCCAAATAAAATCATTAACATTCACCCTTCCCTTATTCCCTCATTTTGTGGTAAAGGTTTTTATGGCCTACATGTTCATGAAGCAGTATTAGAGTATGGAGTCAAAATTACTGGGGCAACTACACACTTTGTAAATGAAATTCCAGATGGTGGTAAAATTATTATGCAAAAAGCTGTTGAAGTTTTGCCTAATGATACTCCAGAAACTTTGCAGAAAAGAGTAATGCAAGA
>CAKPJM010000053.1 GCA_934162625.1 uncultured Clostridia bacterium | reverse complement strand
GTCTAGCACTGCTCGTTTTTGATTTGCTTATATATGTAGATTATGGAAAGGAGAAAAAAACATGGCTAAAAAAGCAATGATTATAAAACAACAAAGACCACAAAAATATAAAACTAGAGAATATAATAGATGTAAATTATGTGGAAGACCACACGGATATATTAGAAAATATGGAGTTTGCCGTATATGCTTTAGAGAGTTAGCACATAAAGGTGAAATACCAGGTGTAAAAAAAGCAAGTTGGTAAACTAAGAGGTGAGGGGTGAGATGTTAGAGATGAGAAAATCTAGCATTAAACCTTAGAAATAAAAAAGAAGTTAGATGTCAAAAAGAGATTTTACATTTCTCATTTCTCACATCTCACTTCAAAATAGAAAAGGAGGAAAAATTAAATGAATACTACTGATCCAATAGCAGATATGTTAACAAGAATAAGAAATGCAAATAGTGCAAAATTTAAAACAGTAGATATCCCTGCATCTAAAATGAAAAAATCTATAGCAGAGATACTATTTAATGAAGGATATATTAAAGCTTATGAAGAAATAGAAAATGAAAATCAAGGAATTATTAGAGTAAGCCTAAAATATACAGAAAAAGGAAAAAAAGTAATTTCTGGATTAAAAAGAATAAGCAAACCAGGTTTAAGAATATATGCAGCAAAAGATGAACTTCCAAGAGTATTAAACGGATTAGGAATAGCTTTAATTTCTACATCAAAAGGAATAATGACTGACAAACAAGCAAGAGAAGCAGGTGTAGGTGGAGAAGTATTAGCATATATTTGGTAATTAAACTTGCTTTCGCAAGAACTAAAATTGATATGAAAAGTAAAAAGAAGAAAGTATCTTAAGAAAGGAGAAACAAAAATGTCAAGAATAGGAAATAAACCAATTACAGTACCTGAAGGCATAGAAGTTAAGTTGGATGGACAAAAGATCACTGTAAAAGGACCTAAAGGAACATTGGAAAAAAATATAAACGAAAATATAACAGTAAAATTAGAGAACAATGTTATTACAGTTACAAGACCAAACGATGAAAAAGAAAATAAAAGTTTACATGGATTAACAAGAACATTAATTAATAATATGATACAAGGTGTTTCTAATGAATACACAAAACAATTAGAAATTAATGGTGTTGGATATAGAGCAGCAAAACAAGGGAATACTTTAGTTTTAACACTAGGATACTCACATCCAGTTAAAATGGAAGAACCAGCTGGTATTACTTATGAAGTGCCAAATCCAAACTCTGTAATAGTTAGAGGTATAAACAAAGAGTTAGTTGGACAAATGGCTGCAGAAGTAAGAAAACAAAGATTACCTGAACCATATAGAGGAAAAGGTATTAAATATGTAGATGAACATATTAGAAGAAAAGAAGGTAAAACAGGTAAATAAAATAAATGAAAAGCGGCATCTTGAGTTGTCAAGCTGCGTAAAAATTATTTCAACATACACACGTAAGTTTCAATAATTTTTACTTGCTTTTCGAGTAATATGCCTTTAATAAAAACAAGTATAAAAAGAAAGGAGAAATTCTTAAATGATTAGCAAAACAAATAGAAAATTAGAAAGAGAAAGAAGACATAAAAGAGTACGTACAAAAATAAGCGGAACAGCAGAATGCCCAAGACTATGTGTTTTCAGAAGCAATAGCAATATATCTGTTCAAGTAATAGATGATGTAAAAGGAGTTACTTTAGCAAGTGCATCTACACTAGATAAAGAAGTAAAAACTAAAAAAGCTAATAAAGAAGCAGCTAAAGAAGTTGGAGCTTTAATAGCAAAAAGAGCTTTGGAAAAAAATATAGAATCTGTTGTATATGACAGAGGTGGATATATATACCACGGAATAGTAAAAGAACTTGCAGAAGCTGCAAGAGAAGGTGGATTAAAATTCTAGGGATTGTTCCCAGAAGAGAATTAATAATGAAGAGTGAAGAATAAATAATACAAAATTTGCTCTTTACAAATTTTGAAGGAGGAAACTTTTAAGAATATGGAAAACGAAGTAATGGAATTAAAAGAAAAAGTAGTAGCCATTAATAGAGTAGCAAAAGTTGTTAAAGGTGGTAGAAACTTTAGATTTAGCGCAGTAGTTGTTGTTGGTGATGAAAACGGACACGTAGGAATAGGAAATGGAAAAGCTGCTGAAGTACCAGATGCAATAAAAAAAGCTATTGAAGATGCTAAAAAGAATTTAATAGAAGTTCCAATCGTAGGAACAACTATACCACATGAATTTATAGGAACTTTTGGTGCTGCTAGTGTTTTATTAAAACCAGGTGCTGAAGGATCTGGATTAATTGCAGGAGGAAGTGTAAGACCAATACTTGAACTTGCAGGATACAGAGATATTAAAACAAAAGTTATAGGAACAAACAATCCAAGAAACGTAGGATATGCTACTATAAATGCTTTAGAAAATATGTCAACATCAGAAGAAATCGCTAAAAAAAGAGGAAAAAAAGTAAACGAAATAGTTTAATTTAAATATAATGCTTTTGAAATGCAAAACTGCAATTTTGATGTGAGAAGTGTGATGTGAGAGGTATGAAGCTAAGAATTTTATTAGAATCTCACTTTCCACATCCCACTTCAAGACCTAGAAAAATGCAAGTTTAAATTGTAATAGCATTTAATAAGAAACGGAGGGAAACAAATGGAATTAGGAAATATAAAAGCAAGTCAAGAAAAAGTTACAAGAAGAAGAGTAGGACGTGGAATTGGTTCAGGACTTGGAAAAACATCTGGAAGAGGACATAAAGGACAAAAAGCAAGATCTGGCGGTGGAGTAAGACGTGGATTCGAAGGTGGTCAAACACCATTATATAGAAGATTACCTAAAAGAGGATTTAAAAATATTCATGCTGCAAATTACACAGAAGTAACTTTAACAATGCTTAATAATAGTAAATCAGAAGTTGTTAATGCAGAAAGCTTAATTGCAGATGGAATTATAAGCAAAGCTAATGATGGTATCGTTGTTTTAGCTACTGGTAAATTAGATAAAAAATTAACAGTACAAGCAACAAGATTTACAAAAGCTGCACAAGAAAAAATAGAAGCAGCTGGTGGAAAAGCAGAGGTGATCTAATTGTTTCAAACAATAAAAAACGCTTTGAAAACACCAGAAATTAGAAAAAGACTATTGTATACTTTGTTACTAATAGTTCTATTTAGACTTGGATGCTATATAACAGTACCAGGTGTAGACACAATAGCTTTAAGAGATTTAACAAGCAGTGCTACACGGAAGTATATCAGGACTTATTGATTTAATATCAGGAGGAGCCTTTTCAAGATTCTCTATATTCGCAATGACAATAAGCCCATATATTACAGCATCAATCGTAATACAATTATTAGGAATGGTAATTCCTTCTCTTGAAAGACTTATAAAAGAAGGTGGAGAAGAAGGAAGAGCACAAATAAACAAATATACGAAAATTCTTACATTAATATTGGCTTTGGTAGAAGCATTAGGAATATATATGTCATATAGCGGAACATATTCTGCATATGGTGTATTTATAAATCCAGGATTTGGAACAGGAGCATTAATTGTTTTATCATTAGTTGCAGGAACAGCACTTTTAATGTGGCTAGGAGAGCAAATTACTAGTAAAGGAATTGGAAATGGAATTTCTATAATAATCTTTATTGGTATAATATCTTCTTTACCATCTGCTGTAACAACAATATATAACCTAATTTTTACATCAGCAGGATTTAGTACAACAGGGCTTCTGATATCATTAGGATTAATTATAGGAGCAATTATATTAGTTGCAGGTGTTGTATTTGTACAAGAAGCTGAAAGAAGAGTTCCTGTACAATATGCAAAAAAAGTTGTAGGAAGAAAAATGTATGGTGGACAAAATACACATATTCCATTAAAACTTGCAATGGCAGGTGTAATGCCAATAATATTTGCATCATCATTTATGACATTCCCAGCAATGATTATACAAATGTTTAATAGCAATATAGCTAGTCAAACAGGATTCTGGGCAACAATATATAAATTTTCAATAGCTACATCAACATCACAAGTAGGAGTTGGATACACAATTGCAAATGCTATTGTATACTTATTATTAATACTTGGATTCACATATTTTTACACTTATGCAACATTTAACCCAGCTGAAGTATCAAGCAACATAAAGAAAAATGGTGGATTTATACCAGGAATAAGAGCAGGAAAACCAACTACTGAATACTTATCAAATATAATAAGTAAATTAACTTTATTTGGTGGATTGTTCTTAAGTATAATTGCAATACTTCCAATGTTAATGAGATTTACAGGATTAAATGTAGCATTTGGAGGAACATCAATACTTATCGTAGTAGGAGTTGCACTAGAAACAGTACAACAACTAGAATCTAGATTAGTTATGAGACATTATAAAGGATTTTTAGATTAAAACGAATGAAAAGCGGCATCTCGCACATTTTGAATATAACAAAAATTTTTCGATGTATTTGTATACACCTGTAAATTTTATGCTATATTCAAAATGCGTGAGATACCACTTTTGCTTCGTTTTTTGTTGAATTGAAATAAAAAATATAAAAACTAGAATAAATCAAAAACGAGCAATACTAGGCAAACGAGTAAAATTTTTCGAGACTATATGCGATATGTCGAGAAAAATTTTAAGAAGTTTAACAACGTAGTGCGATGTTTTTCATTTATTCAAGAGGAGGAATTTATGTTTATAGTATTATTAGGAGCACCAGGCAGTGGAAAAGGCACTGTTGGAAAAATAATAGCAGAAGATTTAAAATTAGCACATATATCAACAGGAGATTTATTTAGAGAAAATTTAAAAAATGAAACAGAATTAGGAAAAGAAGCAAAAAAATATATGGATAAAGGCGAACTTGTTCCAGATGAAGTAACAATTAAAATGCTAAAAGAAAGATTAAATGGAGCTGACGTAGAAAACGGAGCTGTTTTAGATGGATTTCCAAGAACTGGGGTACAAGCTGTAAGTCTTGACAATATGTTAAAAGAAATGAATGCAAAAGTAGACATGGCTTTAAATATAGATGTTCCATTTGATGAAATAGTAGAAAGAATTGCAAATAGAAGAAGCTGCAGAGGATGTAGTGAAATATATAATGTAGTATTCAATCCACCAAAAGTTGAAGGCATATGCGATAAATGTGGTGGAGAACTATATCAAAGAGAAGATCAAAAACCAGAAGTTGTAGAAAACAGATTAAAAGTGTATAGCAAAACAGCAGAAGAATTAATAAACCACTACAAAAATGCAAACGTACTTTATGATGCAAAAGCAGGAGATTCTGTAGGAAAAACATCATATGACGTAGCAAAAGAAGTAGAGGAATACATCAAAAATAAATAATTAGATAAATTGGAATTTGTATGAGAGAACCCTCCGTCAAACCTTCGGTTTGCCACCTCCCTTAAATAAGGGAGGCAAGGCTTTCCACAATTGAATCTTGGCCCCTTTATCTAAGGGGGCTGTCGGCGTAGCCGACTGGGGGTTCTTTTAATACAATCTATTGCAAAAACTGTAGGGGCAGGCCCTGTGTCTGCCCGAAAACGCAAAACACATTACATTTACGATTCAGGACAGTCCCCTTTTGTCATTCGACAAAAGAGGGACAGTCCCTAGAATCGTTCACACAAATTCCAATTTATGGGGGTAATTAAATTGGTAACAATTAAATCAAAAAGAGAAATTGAATTTATGAGAGAGGCTTGCAGGGTAGCAGCCCTTGCTCAAAAAGAAGTTGAAAAAGCAATTAAACCAGGAATATCAACCTATGAATTAGACAAAATAGCAGAAAATACAATAAGAGTAAATGGTGGAATCCCAGCAGAAAAAGGATATCCAAGTGGGGAAAGAGGAGTTCCAGATTTCCCAGGATCTATTTGTGCTTCTGTAAATGATGAAGTAATACATGGGATACCTTCTAAAAAAGTTATTCTAAAAGAGGGAGACATAGTAAGTGTAGACTTAGTTGCATATAAAAATGGATATAATGGAGATTGTGCAAGAACATACATTGTTGGAAACACAACAAATGAAGCAAAAAGATTAATAGATGTAACTAAACAAGCATTTTTTGAAGGAATAAAATTTGCTAAAAAAGGAAATAGATTAGGAGACGTTTGCCATGCAATAGGAGAATTTATAGAAAAAAACGGATTTTCTGTTGTAAAAGAATTTCAAGGACATGGAATAGGAACTCAAATGCATGAAGATCCGGGAATCCCGAATTATGGCAAAGCTGGAAGAGGAATAAGACTTGAACCAGGCATGACTCTAGCAATAGAACCAATGGTAATTATGGGAAAACCAGGAATATTACAATTAGATGACGGATGGACAATAATATCAGAAGATGGAAGTTTAGCAGCTCACTATGAAAATACAATTTTAATTACAGAAAAAGAGCCAGAAATCTTGACAATTATATAAATATACGGTATAATAAATTAGTTATTTTTGGAAAATAGTGAATAGGAGGATGAAAAAATTGTCTAAGGAAGATGTTATAGAAGTTGAAGGAACAGTTGTAGAGGCATTACCAAATACAAATTTTAAAGTAGAACTTGAAAATGGACATCAGGTTTTAGCTCATATTTCAGGAAAACTTAGAATGAATTATATAAAAATCCTTCCAGGAGATAAAGTAAAACTTGAACTTTCTCCATACGATTTGAATCGTGGACGTATTACTTGGAGAGCTAAGTAAAAAACAAAAAAATATATATAATACTAAAAATGAGGTGAATAAAATGAAAGTAAGACCATCAGTAAAAAAAATATGCGAAAAATGCAAAATAATTAAAAGAAAAGGTAAAATAAGAGTAATTTGTGAAAATCCAAAACACAAACAAAGACAAGGGTAATAAATCTAATAAACTTTATTAGATTTATTAGCATTTTAATTTGCTAATATATAAGAATAGTGCGGCTGTCTTAAAATATTTTAAGAATATCTATTTTTATTTATTATATATACAATCCAGTTTAGCTACATTTCAATATTACTAGCTAAGCTAAATTAGATTAATGAAACCTAAGTTTACATTTAATCTTTAACAACTTTGAGTGTTACTAGATACAACAAAAATAAATTAAAGAGGTGAAAAAAATATGGCTCGTATAGCAGGAGTAGACTTGCCTAAAGAAAAAAGGGTTGAAATAGGACTTACATATATCTACGGAATTGGTAGAACAAGTTCTAACAAAATATTAGCAGAAGCTAAAGTTAATCCAGATACTAGAGTAAAAGATTTAACAGACGAACAAGTACAAGCAATAAGAAATGCAATGGAAGGATATAAAGTTGAAGGTGACTTAAGAAGAGAAGTTGCATTAAACATTAAGAGACTTACTGAAATAGGATGCTTTAGAGGAATTAGACATAGAAGAGGATTGCCAGTAAGAGGACAAAGAACAAAAACTAATGCCCGTACAAGAAAAGGACCAAGAAAATTAGTAAGCAAAAAGAAATAAGAATAAATACTTTAGATGGGGTGTAAC
>CAKPJM010000052.1 GCA_934162625.1 uncultured Clostridia bacterium | reverse complement strand
CCAATGGGAATTGGACAAATGGGACGTTCTTTTAGAAACGAAATAACACCAGGAAACTTTATATTTAGAACAAGAGAATTTGAACAAATGGAACTAGAATTTTTCTGCAAACCAGGCACAGACCTAGAATGGTATGAATACTGGAAAAAATTCTGTAAAAATTGGTTGCTAGGAATAGGAATTAAAGAAGAAAATTTAAGAATGAGAGAACATTCAAAAGAAGAACTTTGCTTCTATAGTAAAGGAACAACAGATATAGAATACTTATTCCCATTTGGATGGGGAGAGTTATGGGGAATAGCAGATAGAACAGACTACGACCTAACAAGACATATGGAAGCATCTAAAGTAGATTTAACATATTTAGATCCAGAAACAAACGAAAAATATGTACCATATTGTGTAGAACCAGCTGTTGGTGTAGATAGAATTTTCTTAACAGCATTATGCGATGCTTATGATGAAGAAGAAGTCGGAGAAGGAGATATAAGAACAGTATTACACTTACATCAATCAATTGCACCATACAAAGCAGCAATACTTCCACTATCTAAAAAACTAAGTGAAAAAGCAACAGAAGTATTTGAAAAATTATCTAAAAAATATATGTGTGAATATGATGAAGCAGGAAGCATAGGAAAAAGATATAGAAGAGAAGATGAAATTGGAACACCATACTGCATAACAGTAGATTTTGAAACAGAAAATGATAACTCTGTAACAATAAGAGATAGGGACACAATGGAGCAAGTAAGAATTAAAATTGATGAGTTGGAAAATTGGTTGGATGAAAAAATAGGCAAATAAACCAAGAATTTAGTTAATATGATTTATATAAGATGGGGCGTTGGATGAACGCTCCATTTTAGTAGGAAACATCAAAAAATGTCGAAAAGTTTTGTCAAAAAGTAGTTGAATTAAAAAAGAAAATAAAATATAATATAAATGAAAATGCATAAATAAGTATTTAAACGAAAGAGGTGCTTTTATATGATAGACAAAGAGAATAGCAATAAACTTTTTGAAGATTTTAAGAAAAAAACTTATGAAGAACTAGAAGAATTAGCAAATAATCCTGACATCCCATATAGTGATTATGTTGTATTAAGTATTGCAAGAGGAATAAAAGAAATAGAAGATGGAATTCAACGGAGTACCAGCAGAAGCGGTTTTTGAAGAACTATTAGGAGAAAAATATAGCCAAAGTAATATTTACCCAAGTAGCAAAAGCAGATTTAATACATATTAAGGCATATATAGAACAGGACTCTATTTATTATGCTAATAAAACTGTTCAAGAGATTAAGAAAAAAATCGATAAGTTATCAATGTTTCCTTATATAGGTAGAAACGTTCCAGAATTTAAATCTAAATTAATAAGAGAAGTAATATATAAATCTTACAGAATTATATATTATATTAATTCAAATAATATTTATATCATAAAAATTTTACATCATTCTCAAAATATTTTCTATTTAAAATATAAACTATTTCATTTTTAAATTGTGTGTACAATATGTTTTTGGTTAATTATATGATTGCATGTTGCTGAGGGTGGTACTTCTGCAACGTTTGTAATAAATTATCGGATATTTTTTAGGCGGGTACGGAGCACTGTCCCTACATAGACTCTACATTTTTTAAAATTAATTTGCACATTAACCATATTTATGCATTTTCATATTTCTAATACTAGATAAAAATAATAATATGTGATATTATTCATATAAATATAATTCTAAAAAAAGGAGAAAAAATGGCACATAACTGGACACCTAATCAATTGCAGGCAATAAATAAAAAAGGAAAAAATATATTAGTTGCTGCTGCTGCACGGAAGTGGAAAAACTACTGTACTTGTAGAAAGGATAATAAACAAAATAATCAATGAGAAAATAGATATAGACAAGCTTTTAATTGTTACATTTACAAATGCTGCTGCTTCTGAAATGAGACAAAGAATATTAGAGGCTCTATATGAAAAAATAGATGAAAACCCAGAAAATGAAAATCTTCAAAAGCAAATTATTTTACTAAATAAGGCAAATATTTCAACAATACATGCTTTTTGCTTAGAAGTTATAAAAAATTATTTTTATGAAATTAATATTTCTTCAAATTTTAGAATAGGAGATAATCAAGAAATTGAACTTTTAAAGCAAGAAACACTGGAAGAAACTTTTGAAGAGTTATATGAGAAAAATGATGAAAAATTTGTAAATCTAGTAAACATGTATGGTGGTTATAGAGATGATGAAGACTTAAAAGAACTAGTGCTAAAAATATATAAGTACTCTCAGAGTATGCCTTTCCCAGAAGAATGGATAATAGAAAATGTAGAAAAATTTAATGTACAAAATGAAATAGAAAAAGATTTTTCTAAAACTGTGTGGGGAAAAATACTAGTAGAAGATTTTAGAGATGAAATAGAAGATTGTATAGCTGAGCTTAAAAAGGCAGAAGAAAAACTAAAACAAGAAGAAGACCTTCAAAAACATTACTGTGTAATTATAGATGACATTGATAAATTGCAAACATTGCTAAAAGAAAAAAATACTTGGGATGATATATATGAATATTTAATGAATTTTAGCTTTGATATATGGCCTAAAGCAAAAATAGAGAACGAAGTCAAAGAGTATTCAAAGAATATAAGAGATAGTGTAAAAGAAAGAATAAAAGCTATATCTAAAAAGATATTTATATATTCTTCTAAAGAAGCAAATGAAGATATTAATAGTATGTATAATATGCTAGATTCATTAGCTATGATTATATTAAAATTTACAGAAAAATATCAAAAAAATAAAAAAGAAAAAAACATAATAGACTTTAATGATATTGAACATTTTGCGCTAAAAATCTTAGTACAAAAAGATGAAAGTGGCAAATATCAGCCTACTGAAATTGCTAAACTATATAAAAATAAATTTGAAGAAATAGCAATAGATGAATACCAAGATAGCAACTTAGTACAAGAATATATATTAACAACAATATCTAAAGATAATAATATTTTTATGGTTGGAGATGTAAAACAAAGTATATATAAATTCAGACAAGCAAGACCAGAATTATTCTTAGAAAAATATGATAAATATGAGCTGAGCACGAATAATGAGAAGAGTTGTGAAGAAGACACAAAAATACAATTGTTTCAAAACTTTAGAAGTAGAAAAAATATATTAGATTTAACAAATATTGTGTTTAGCAATATTATGAGTAAAAAGTTAGGCGACATAGACTACAACGAAAACGAATATTTGAATTGCTCTGCTAATTATGAGAAACCAGAAGAAAATAAGAAAGTTGCAGGCAAAGTAGAACTAGATATAATAGATTTAGCAGAAGAAATGGAAGAGACAAAAACAGAAGCGGAAGAAATTATAGAAAAAAACGAAATAGAAGCAAGATTTGTTGCAAACAGAATAAAAGAATTATTAGAAGATAATTATTATGTATATGACAAAAAAATGGGGTACAGAAAAGCAACATATAAAGATATTGTTATATTACTTAGAACAACAAGTAATGTAGCTTCCCTTTATGAAAAAGAATTAAATAAGCTAGAAATTCCAGTATTTAGTGATACTAGTTCAAGTTACTTTGAAACAGAAGAAATACAGATAGTTTTATCAACATTAAAAATAATAGATAATCCTAATAATGACATTCCATTAGTAACAGTATTAAGATCACCTATTGCAAATTTTACAGATAATGAATTAATAGAAATAAGACTAAATTCTAAAAACACTAGTTTTTATGAAGCTTTATTAAAAACGTTAAACAACGAGGAAGAAGACCGACTTAAAGCTAAAATAAAAGACTTTTTCAACATGTTAGAAGATTGGCAAGAAAAACAAGAGTATCTGGGACTAGACGAATTTATTTGGTATTTATATGAAAATACAGGTTTTTATGATTATATTAGTAGTAGTTTGGATGGAGAAATAAAAATAGCTAATTTAAAACTTTTATTTGAAAAAGCTAAAGATTATGAAAAAGCTAGCTTTAAAGGTCTATATAACTTTATAAATTATATAGACAAAATAAGTAAAGGTACAGGAGATGCTGGTGCAGCAAAACTAATTGGAGAAAACGAAAATGTAGTAAGAATAATGAGTATACATAAAAGCAAAGGGTTGGAATTTCCTATTGTGTTTTTAAGTGGAACAGGAAAACAATTTAACTTGCAAGACTTAAACCAAAGTATTCTATTACACCAAGACATCGGTTTTGGACCAAAGGTTATAGATTATGAAAGAAAAATTGAATATAATACTTTAGCAAAAGAAGCAATTAGAAATAAATTACTAAATGAAACTATATCAGAAGAAATGAGACTTCTATATGTAGCATTAACAAGAGCAAAAGAAAAATTAATAATAACAGGATATGATAAAAATTTAGAGAAATCTATAAAAGAAAAAGAAGAAATTGTTACCAATGCAAGTAAAATAAGCATTACAAACATAAGAAAAACAAAGACATACTTAAATTGGCTAGAACTAGTATATTTAAAAGAAAAAGAAAAATTGGAAAATATATTAGAAGTTAATTTTTATAATAAAGCTAACATAGAAAAAACAGATGAAGAAGAACACGGAGGCAACTACAAAAGTATAGAAGAATGGTTTGAACAAAATTGTAAAGATGACAATGAAAAGATTGATAAAATTTTAAATTGGGAGTATAAATACGAAGAAAGCACTAAAATAGAAGGAAAAGCTTCTGTAACAGAAATAGCAAAAGGCTCGAGAAAAGAATTAAAGGAAATAGAAACTAAACCGAAATTTTTAGAAGAAACTGAAAATTTAAGCAAAGCAGAAATAGGAACATTAACACACTTGATTATGCAAAAGTTAAATTTTAAAGAAGATTATGACAAACAAAAGATAATAAATCTATTAGAAAGATTAGTTTCAGAAAAAGTTATTACAGAAAAACAAGCTGAAAGCATAGATATAACGGGAATTGTAAAATTTACAAATTCAAAAATCTATAAAGAACTAAAAAATGCAAAGAATATTTATACAGAACAACCATTTTATATCTATTTAACAGCTGACGAAATATATGGTAATGGAATAAAAGAAAAAATATTAGTACAAGGAATAATAGACTTATATTATATAAATTCTAATAATAAAATAGTACTAGTAGATTATAAGACAGACTATGTAGTATTAGGAAAAGAACAAGAATTAATTGATAAATATAAAAGGCAATTAGAAATTTATAAAAGAGCAATTGAACAAGCTTTGAACCAAAAAGTAGAAGAGGTATATATTTACTCTACTAGACTGGGAAAAGAAATTCTTATAAGTAAATATACTAATGTTTAACTCTAAATTTAAAATTAATGTATTAGAACAAATTATGATAAGTTGAAAGGTGTGCTACAATTTACAAAATTCTTGATTTATTTAATTAAAAGTGTTATCATATTTATGGTAAAAATAGCAAATTTGAAAGGAAAATAGATGTTAGAACTAAAAGATATATGTTTTACAAGAGATAATAAGAAAATATTAGATAATGTAAGTTTAAAATTAGATTCTGATAAATTTATAGTAATAACAGGCCCAAATGGTTCTCGGGAAATCTACGCTTGCAAAGATTATAATGGGAATTGAAAAACAAGATAGTGGACAAGTTATACTAGATGGAAGGGATATTTCTAAAAAGAAAATAGATGAAAGAGCAAAATTAGGAATAGCCTTTGCTTTTCAACAACCAGTAAAATTTAAAGGAATTACAGTATATGATTTACTAAAATTATCTGCTAAAAAAGAAATTACAAGAAAAGAGGCTTGTGAAATATTATCAAAAGTAGGTTTGTGTGCAAAAGAATATGTAGATAGAGAAGTAAATGCATCTTTATCAGGTGGGGAATTAAAAAGAATAGAAATAGCAACTGTTGCAGTAAGAGATTCAAAGCTTACAATATTTGATGAACCAGAAGCAGGTATAGACTTATGGAGTTTTAACAGTTTAATAAAAGTATTTGAAGAAATAAGAAAAGAAACAAAAGGAACAACACTAATTATTTCCCACCAAGAAAGAATATTAAATATCGCAGATGAAATTGTTTTATTAAATAATGGACATATAGAAAAAATAGGCAAAAAAGAAGAAGTTATGTCTTCTATCCTAAAAACAGAAAAAAGTGATTGTTGTAAGTTAGGAGGAGAAAGCAATGGATAATGTAGATAAAGACTTATTAAAAGAAATTGCAGATATGAACGAAACTCCTAAAGGTGCATACAATATTAGAAAAAATGGACAAGGTATAGAAAGACAAGTAACTGAAAACGTAAATATAGTAACAAAAAAGGATAAACCAGGAATAGATATATTTGTTAAAGAAAATACAAAATATGAATTTGTTCATATACCAGTAATTATTACAGAGAGTGGACTAACAGATGTTGTATATAATGATTTTTACATTGGAAAAAATGCAGATGTAGTAATAATTGCAGGATGTGGAATACACAATGATCATCATAAAGATTCACAACATGATGGAATTCATAGATTCTTTTTAGAAGAAGGAGCAAGAGTAAAATATATAGAAAAACATTATGGAGAAGGTTCTGGAAAAGGAAAAAGAATTTTAAATCCAGTAACAGAAGTAACGTTAAAAGATGGAAGTTATATGGAAATGGAAACAGTTCAAATAAAAGGGGTAGACTCAACAATAAGAACAACAAAAGGAATACTTGGAAAAGATACAAATTTAGTAATATCAGAAAAAATAATGACACACGGAGAGCAAACAGCAACAACATCATTTGAAGTTGAACTAAATGGAGAAAATGCAAGTACACATGTTACATCAAGATCTGTAGCAGTTGATAAGTCAGTACAAGAATTCAAATCAAATGTAAAGGGAAATTCAAAGTGCTTTGGGCATGTAGAATGTGATGCAATAATAAAGGATAGTGCAAAAGTAATAGCAATACCAGAAATTATAGCAAACAATGTAGAAGCAAACCTAATACACGAAGCAGCAATCGGAAAAATTGCAGGAGAACAACTAATAAAACTAATGACATTAGGATTAAATGAAAAAGAAGCAGAAGAGCAAATAATACAAGGATTTTTAAAATAGAATACAAGGGGATGAATTTATCCCCTTACCTTAAATATTGGGGTGTCGCCAAGCGGTAAGGCATCGGACTCTGACTCCGACATCTCGTAGGTTCGAATCCTACCACCCCAGCCAAAATAAAGACTAGTTATAGCGAAAGCTATAACTAGTCTTTATTTTGGCTTTAGATAGGAGGATTCGAAAAGGACGTGCCCGAAACGGAGTGAGGGTAAAAACAATCCCTTTGGATTGTTTTTAGGACGCGGCTTGCCGAATCCTACTCATGTAAATTTTTAAGAGGTAGCGAAAGCTATAACTAGTCTTTATTTTGGCTTTAGATAGGAGGATTCGAATCCATTTATATTATATTTATAGGTTTACAATAGATATGTCACACTAAAGAAAATAAAATTGAAAAGGAAATACCAATATGATATAGTTTGAATC
>CAKPJM010000051.1 GCA_934162625.1 uncultured Clostridia bacterium | reverse complement strand
AGTGTTATCTTTGAACAAATTAATGAAAAATAAATTTTTCATTAATCCGACAAAGAATGAGGCAATTTAAATTTATAGCCCGTTTAACATGGAATAAATAAAAAGTTAAACAAATTACAATTTATATATAAAATAAGAAGGAAATATTTATGGAAGAAATAAGATTACAAAAATATTTGGCAGACAATGGAATTGCATCCAGAAGAAAATGTGAAGAGCTAATACTTCAAGGTAAGGTGAAGGTAAATGGAACAATAATTACAGAGCTAGGGACAAAAATAAAGCCAAATGTAGATAAAATAGAATATAATGATAAAGAAATAAAATCTACAAAAAAAGAATTTGTATATATATTGCTAAATAAACCAATAGACTATGTTACTACTGTAAAAGACCAGTTTGACAGAAAAACGGTTTTAGATTTAGTAAAAGTAAAAGGCGTAAGGCTTGTACCAGTTGGCAGATTAGATATGTATACATCAGGTGCAATAATCTTAACTAATGACCGGAGACTTTGTATATAAAGTAACACATCCAAAACACGAAATCCCTAAAACATATAATGTTACAGTAGTAGGTAAAATAAAAAATGAAGAGATTGAAAAGCTGAAAAATGGTGTGGATATAGGGGATTTTATAACAAATAAAGCAGATGTTAAAATTTTAAAAATAGATGAAGAAAAAAATATATCTAGGTTACAAATAACAATACATGAGGGGAAAAATAGACAAATAAGAAGAATGTGCGAAGCTATTAACAAAAAAGTTCTTAGCTTACATAGAAGTAAAATAGGTAATTTAACAGTAAAAGACTTACCACTAGGTACATGGAGATATTTAAAGAAAAAAGAAATAGAAGCATTGTTAAAAAATAAATAAATATATTGCAGTAGTGTAGTGGTAGATAAATCTATCTGTTCGAAAACCATAGAAAATATAAAATTTTATTGAAAAATAAGAAAACAAAATATATAATGTTTCTAAGTAAAATACAAAAGAAAGGAAGAAAATGTTATATGGAATACATACAAAAGTTTATTCCAGAAGGATGGGCAAGTGCACCACAGGCATTTTCATTAGAAGAATTAAGTAAGGCATCAGTTAATGGAGAGATAATACAAGCTAAAGTAAGCAGATGTGATAGCAATTATAACCTATACGTGGATTTAGGAAATAATATAACAGGAATCATACCAAGGGATGAGGTAGAAGCTATAAATATTGATGAAACAGGATTTCCTAAGCCTAATATATGCAAAAGTAAAATAAACAAAATTGTTCAATTTAAGGTGAAAGATACAAGCAAGAAAGATACAGTAATTTTATCTAGAAAAGCAGTTGGGAAAGAAGCAATTAATTGGATGAAAAATGAACTAAAAGAAGGTATGTTAGTATATGGAATAGTAAAAAATATTAGACCATATGGAGCTTTTGTAGAAATAGGTGGGGGAATAGTAGGTCTAGTTCATATAGAAGATATATCAGTTGCAAGAATAAAAACGCCATATGAAAGATTTAAAATTGGACAAAAGATAAAAATTATGATAAAATCTATAGATAGAAAAACAAACAGAGTAATTCTAAGTTATAAAGAGACTCTTGGAACTTGGGAAGAAAATGTAAAAGAGTTCGAAGAAGGAATGATAGTTTCAGGAATTGCTAGAGAAAAAGAAAAAAATAAAAATGGAATATTTATTGAGCTAAAACCTAATCTAGTAGGTCTAGCAGATTATAAAGATAATATTGAATATGGAGAAGACGTAAGACTAAAAATAAAAAAGATTATTCCAGATAAAAAGAAAATAAAATTAACAATTTTATAATAGAAAGGAGTGCCATAATTATGGTAGAAGACAATCAAATAAAAACAGATGTATCACCATTTGCAGTAAGAGAGGGAGAAGTAAAGACTTTTGACGGGAAAGACGGATATGTTTCTATGAATCAAATAATACATAAAATAAATATAGGACATATTACGGATATCCATTTTAAAATAATGGAATTAGTAAATAAATTCGAATTTATTACTTCTAGACAAATTTATCAAATATTAGTACATAATGGAGAAGATATTAAATCTCAAGACAAATTAAATAATAAACTAGAACAGTTAGTAAAATCTAAAATTTTAACTAGATACTATTTTACAAGTGAAGAAGGAAAATGTATATATAGAGTATATTGCCTAGAAAAAATGGGGAAATATCTACTTAATTCAAGAGGAATTGAATGTAAGTGGCAACCTACAGATAATACAAAAACTGTTGGAATGATAAAAAAACGTTTAGCAGGTAACCAAGTAATTGTTGCATATTTAAGAAAAGTAAAAGCATTTGACAGCTTTACTGTAAAGCCACAACTTACTGCCAAAAAGTTAGGAAAAATTTTTAAAGCACATGCTGGAATTAAAATAACTAAAAATAATAAATCTATAGACTTGATTTTTGAAGCTATTAGAAGAGAAGAGGACTGGGAAAATAAACTAATAGACAGAATGAAATACTATATAGACTTTTATGAAAGTTTTGTACAATTTGATTCAGGATTTGCGATAAAACCACAATTAGTATTAGTGTGTGAGGATAATAAACATATGGTAGAAGTACTAAAAATAATTGTAACAAATAAATTAGAAATACCAGGAATAAAATTATTATTTACTACAGATTTAAGACAGAACAGCGATTCATTGGATAAATCATTAGTAGAATTTAAAATTGAAGATGGAAAATACAAAATGGAAGAAGTAGAGTTAAAAATATTGGGCTAAAAAGAAAGATTATAACTTATAAGAGTTATAATCTTTTTATATATAAACAATTTTATTGATACATAGGTTAGCTTAATACAATAAAAAATGCCAAAAATTGACAGTTATATTTTGGGATGATATAATAAATACGTAACTTTCTTAATAGCCAGAATAAATTAATTAATAATCTGGAGGTAATAGTAATGGCAAAAAATGATGATTGGGAATGGTGTCCGTATTGTGGTGGTTCAGGAACTATTGAACGTGAAGGAGAAGAAGAAACGTGCTCCGTATGTAATGGCTCAGGAATGATCGAAAAATAATAATTTAATAAGCAACAACTAAATCAAATAGCTATTAGAAGTTACAAAAAGGGAATTCCATTTTGGAATTCCCTAAAATTTTATTTATTACTATTTTTATTTCCTAAATTGAAACTAATAGCATCTTCATTATCAAAGAAGTAAGAACTGTCTGTTGTATCTGTTTGGACAGGATCTATATCTCCTCTTTCGTCTTTTGTGAATACTACTTTATTAGGCTTCCACTTTGGTTTTTCTTCCTTTTTGTCATCACTTACTGCAGTAATGTATTTACTAAAATTATAGTTTTTGCCTTTATGAGGTGTTTTGTATTTGCTCTCTAAGAAATCGACTTTACCAAAATTAACAACATTTTTACCATTCTTTGCTTTAGTTTTGTAAATTATATTTTTGAACTTAAGTCCTTGAATTTTACCAAGCTTCATATGGTCTTCCCAAGCCCAATTAGGACCACCTAAACTAGAAGAATACTCTCCGTCATCTTTATTATAACTATAACCAACATTCCATTCTTTTCTTTTTCCAAATTCCTGCATCCACCAGTTCATCTCATCTGGAGTGCTATTTCCAAAGGTTATTTTTGTTCCAGCATTAGAAAGTAAAACTCCAGAACCTTCACCAAATCCAGCTAATGTTTGAGAAGAGAAGATTGTACCGATTTTGAACTTTCTATAAAGAGTATACATATCTCCTAAAGAATCTGGATTGTATTCGCTAAACTCATCAACATACATAAAATGAGGCAAACGATTTTTTACTTTTGCACGATTGTTTTCTACAGAGCACATCATAAGCATTAAGAAGAACAAACCGAATCCTTTATGTGCAGCTCCACCGATTTCATATGGTCTTGTAGATATAAATACAACTTTACCATTATTAATTACATCATTAAAATCTATATTGTTATATCTATTGCAAACTATACTTCTAACTTCAGCAGAACGTAATACAGTATCTAATGTAGAAGAAGCAAAGTGAACATATCTTTTCATGTCTTTTCTTCCTTCTGAATCTTTATAGAAATATTGTTCAAAATAATCTAATTGAAGAGCATATTCTTTTGCTAATTCTTCATCTTTTTTTAATTCTTCACACATTTCTTGTACTAAATCAAAATTTGTATAGCATCTAAGCAAATCTTCTAAGTTTGGCATTAATCCATCATGCATTTTAGGATACATTAATTTTAAAAGTAACACCAAGTTTTGAGTAGCTTGAGTTGCAATATCTTCAGAATATGCAAGCTCTGCGGTATGCTCGGTAGCACTATATAATCCTCTAATAACAAGAGAAATAATTAATCCGCAAAGTGCAGGGTTACCTATAATAAATGGATTTAAACCAATTGAATTTGAATTTGTTGGATCTATCTCTATATAAGGCATATCAAAAGCTTTTGCAACTTCTTTCAACCTATCTATGTGATCAGCATCAGGACTGACAGCAGTTATACCAAGATTTTTATAAACTATTGTTCCATCATTTTCAATTGCAGATATCATTTTACTCATATAAGCTTTATAGATATTTTCTTTTCCTTCTACAGGAGTAAGCATATTTAATGTAAAGCTTTTATTTAAGTATGCATTATCATATGGTTTATTTAAATAGGCTATGTTTGTTTTTAATGCTGTATAACCCATTTCTTTTGAAGTCTCTCTAAAGAAATACTTTTTCTCTATGTCTCTAGCAATCATTGGTTCCATAACCATTGATGTTTTACCAGTTCCAGAAGGCCCAACAACAATAGTTGGTTGGAATCTTCTAGATTCTAATATTTTAACAGGTTTATTATCTCCTCTATTCCTACAAATTTCTATTTCTAAACTATATGGTCCGGTAGTACCGTCTGGGGCAGATATATCAAGGCCTTGAAAGTCACATATAGATTCTTGAAAATTATTAGGGAAAATTGGGTCGTTAACGGTTTTATTTAACCACATGATTAATTTATAAAAAGTAGTAAGTGGTATATAAAGCGAGATTGCAGTAAGAGCTCTAATAATTAAATCTGAGAATTCTGTTATCATTATGTCATAGTGTGGAAGAGACATAAGCAAAATCCAACATAAATAATTAAGCCATTGTACAACTGCAGATATTCCTATCACATATAAACAAATACAATATGTTTTAAAAAATGATATTTTATCATCATCAGATTTGCATAGTTTAGATGGATAAGAAAATAAGAATGCAAATATTGGACACGCCAGAGCTAAGGTATATTTTATTGGCCCCCAATATGATACTGACATTCCTGTAAAACATAATATTAACAATTCTACAACCCTATCTACTATTATATAAACTGTAAATAAACTTAAAACGAAAGTAAAGAAAGTATTTCTATCAGTTTTAAGTAATTTTAAAAATTTATCTATAAATTTCACCTTTAATCCCCCAATTAATTACATTTTTATACATATATATTATCCTATAAAAAACGCAAAAAAACAAGTCTTTTTAAAGAAAAAGTTCATATACATTAATTAAGAAGAGAATTGCGAACGAATGGGGACATACCCCTTTTGTTTGAATTCAAACAAAAGGGGTCTGTCCCCATTCGTTCGCAATTCTCTTAAATACAGTATCATGGAGGAATTAAAATTAAAAATCGAGAAAGTATAGAAAATAAAAAAACTGGATTTATGCATGGAGTTATTGTACTAATGTTTTCTCAGGCTATTATAAAAGTGGTAGGATTAATCTATAAATTATATCTTACAAATAGAGAAGGCTTTGGAGATAAGGGAAATGCAATATATAGTAGCGGTTTTCAAATATATGCACTTTTTCTTACGATTTGTTCAATTGGTGTGCCAAATGCAATCTCAAAATTAGTATCTGGCAAAGTTGCTATAGGAGACAATAGAGGAGCATATAGAATATTTAAAATAGCCATTGCCTTATTTGGAACTTTAGGCTTTGTAGGAAGTAGCATATTATTTTTGGGTGCAAAATATATATCAAATGTATATCTACAAATACCAGAAGCAGAAATGACTCTCTTAGCTCTTTCTCCATCTGTATTCCTTGTATCAATAGCGTCTGTTTTAAGGGGATACTTTAACGGAAAAGAAAATTTATCTGTAACTGCTAATTCACAAAGCTTAGAACAGATCTTTAAAACAATTCTTACTATATTAATAGTAGAACAATTGGCAAGCATATCTGGCAATAATACAATTCTAATGGCTGGAGGAGCTACAATAGCTACCACACTTGCAACATTGTGTAGTGTAATTTATCTATACAAGTACTTCATTAAAAGAAAAAGAAATATGTGGCAAGAAGTTATATCGTCTACAATAAATAAGAAAGAAACCGTTGGAAGAATTATAAAAAACATATTAATTGTTTCAGTACCAATAGCTTTGTGTGCACTTTTTTCTGCAATGACAAAAACTATAGATGCATTAACCGTAGTTAGAATTCTTAAAACATACATAGGAGAAAAAGAAGCAACTATACAATATGGAATATTAAGCGGAAAAGTAGATACACTAATAACATTACCATTTTCTTTTAACATTGCTTTTGCAACTGCATTAGTTCCAACAATTTCGGGAGCAATTGCAAGAAAAGAAATGGATATAGTGAAAAAAAGAATAAAATTTTCAATATTAGTTACTATATTAATAGGAATTCCGTGCAGTATTTGCATGTCTGTTTATTCAAATCAAATTCTAGACCTATTATTTCCAAATGCATCTGCGGGAGGAGAAATGTTAAAGTATTCTGCATGGACAATTATTTTTGTTGTATTAACGCAAACTATAAATGGAGCACTACAAGGATTGGGAAAAGTAAATACTCCTGTAATTGCTTTTGCAATTGGTGCGGTAATCAAACTTGTTTTAAACATAAACTTAATTCCTGCTATTGGAGTAAAAGGGGCAATTATATCATCGATAATATCAAGTGCAGCATCTTTTATTATATGTTTGATTGTGCTAAAAAGAAATATAAATCTTAAATTTGAAAAAGATAAGTTTTTATTAAAGCCATTAATGGCATCAATATTAATGGCAATAACTTCATATTGCTTTTACAATGTTTTGCACAAAGCATTTTCTAACCGAATTACATTAATTTTATCTTTATTATTAGCAGTAATTATATATATAATCTTATTACTATGCTTTAAAGTGCTATCCAAAGAAGAAATATCTATGATTCCTTACGGACATAAGGCATACAGAGATATTAAGGAAAGAAAAAAATAATATAATTCACATGGTATAAAACCAAAATCCTTAGAAATAATAGGAATTTTAAAAAAAATAAAAAACAAAAAAGAAGGATTTTAGCTAAAATTGGCGAATAATCTTAAATGTAGAAGTTTTCTACATAATAACAAATCTTATTAGGAGGTAATTTTAAATGAACAAAGCTGAATTAATCGCAGCAATAGCTGCAAAAACAGGAGAAACAAAAAAAGGTGCTGAGGAAGCAGTTAATGCATTTGTTGATGTTGTAACAAACGCTTTAGTAGACGGAGACAAAGTACAATTAGTTGGATTTGGTTCTTTTGAAGTAAGAAAAAGAGCAGCTAGAAAAGGAAGAAACCCACAAACTAAAGAAGAAATCAAAATACCTGCATCAAAAGC
>CAKPJM010000050.1 GCA_934162625.1 uncultured Clostridia bacterium | reverse complement strand
CGTCGACAGCCCTTTGAGGCGGGGGAATACCCGTGAGCTTGGAGACCATTGTTTTTAAAATTAATATGTTATCTTATTTAATTAACGTAGGGGCAGGCCCTGTGTCTGCCCGAAACAAATTAATATTAGGGTGTTTTCTTGAAGACGGACGATTAAAATCCCCCTACATTTTAATGAAAAGCGAAAAATTAAAAATGAATAATGCAATGAAAATTATTCATTCTTCATTTGAATTTATATAATTGCTTTGATATAAAATGACTTAACCCTTGATTATTTCTTATTTATAATGTATATTATAAATAAATATAGGAGGTAATATATGGAAAGAAAAGAAGATGTCTTAAAAACAAAATATTTTAAAATACATACTGTTACTGATTTAAAAGATTTACTATATCAATCTGCTCAAAGATATAAAAACAATAATGCTTTTAAATTAAAAGATAAAACTGGAAAAATATATGGTGTTAAGTATACAGAATTTAAAGATAACATAAGGGCATTTGGCACCTCTTTAATAGACTTGGGATTATCCAATAAAAAAATAGTTATAATAGGTAAAAATAGTTACTCTTGGATTTCTTCATACTTTGCTTCTGCAATTGTAGGAATTGCTGTTCCTATTGATAAAGAATTGCATGTTGATGATGTTATAAATTTTATTAATATCTCAGAGGCTGATGCAGTAATTGGAGATGAAAAATATATTAATAATATTATAGATAATAAAAGTAAATTAAATTCTAATGTTAAATTTATAAATATGAATAACACCTCAAGCGATAGCAAAATACTAAATATAAATGACCTAATTAAGCAAGGCTTTGCAAAGCTAAATAGTGGCGACACTACTTTTGATGATATTAAAATAAATCCAGATGATATGCATGTTTTATTATTTACTTCTGGTACTACAGGTAATGCAAAAGGCATTTGTCTTTCTCATAAAAATATATGTTCAAATGTTATGTCTGTCGCTCAAATAGTAAAGGTAGATAAAACTACTACAGTCTTATCAATTTTGCCAATACACCATACTTATGAATGTACTCTAGGACATATTTTACCTTTATACGGTGGCGGCACAGTTACATATTGTGATGGATTAAGATATATAAACAAAAACATAAATGAATATAGTCCTTCTTTTGTAATATGTGTCCCTTTGCTATTGGAAAATATTCATAAAAAAATTTTGAAAACACTTCAAAAGTCTTTGCCAGAAAAATACTTTAGTGGTGAAAAGCATTTTATAGATAATATGCCACCTCTGCTAAGATTTTTTGTAAAAAGAAAAATAAAGAAATCTTTGGGTGGAAATCTTAGAACATTTATAGTTGGTGCAGCAGCAATTAACCCTACTATAATTGAATCTTTTTATAAGTTAGGTTTTAAGGCATTGCAAGGCTATGGCTTAACAGAATGTTCCCCTCTTGTTGCTGGTAACAATGATATATTCTATAAAGCTGACTCAGTCGGTCTTCCAATACCAAATGTAGAATATAAAATAAATAACCCAGATAGCCAAGGAAATGGTGAAATAATTGTTAAAGGACCTAATGTAATGCTTGGATATTATAATGATCCTGAAAATACAGATAATGTTTTTAAAAAAGGTTGGTTCTATACAGGAGATTTAGGGTATATAGATAATGATGGTTTTCTATATATTACTGGTAGATGCAAGAGTGTAATTGTAACTCAAAACGGTAAAAACATTTACCCTGAAGAAATAGAGTATTATTTAAATGAGAGTCCTTTGGTTGCAGAGTGTATAGTTATTGGAGTTAATTATGAAAACGACAGAGAAACATATGTAAATGCAAAAATCCTTCCTGATATTGACCAATTCAAAGAGCTTTTAGGTAAATCAAAAGTTTCCGAAGAGGATATCAATGTAGAAATAAAAAAACTTATATCAGAGATTAATAAAAAATTACCTAATTATAAGCATATTAAGAATTTTAAAATTGTAAAAGAGCCTTTAGAAAAGACTACTACGCAAAAAATAAAAAGATTCGGGAATAATTTAAGTATGTAAAAAATAGATTGCTTAAAAGCAATCTATTTTTTACATATAATATTAAATTAGTCTTCATCAACAAAATCAAATTCATCTTTAAATTTCTCTTTAAATATTTCAAATACTTTATTTAATACTTCTTCGTCATCTACACTAACATAAGATTCTTCTTCCTCTGAATCTGTATCTTCAACTTTTAGTATAACAACTTCATCAGATTCTTCTTCCTCATCTGCTGGTAATAGTATAACATATTCTTCGTTTTCATATTCTATTAAATCTAGAAATTCAAATTTTACTTCTTTTCCTTCCTCATCATTTAATATTATTATATTGTCTAATTCTTCCATTTCGTTTCCATCATTTTCAAAATCCATTTAATTATTCTCCTTTCGAATTTTAGTTATTTAATTTAGTTTTAACATTAATATCTTTATAACACATACCAATATATTTTTCAATACAATTTTTAACTTATTTTGTTCATGTATGTTTCTAATATATATACTGCCGATATAGTATCTACTAATCCACGTTTTTTCTTTTTATTAATAGATAAGTCATTCATAGTTTTATGGGCTTGCACAGTTGTTAGTCTTTCATCTTCAGTACATATTTTTATTTTATTGTACTTGCATTTTAATTTATGGACAAACTTTTCCGTTATTTCAGCTCTTTTGCTTTTATCTCCATTTAATAGTATTGGCATGCCTACTACTATTGTGTCTATAGGAAATTTTTGTATAATTTCATCTAACCTTGCTAATAGCTTTTTATCGTTACCATTATGATTTATTGTTTCTAAGCCTTGTGCAGTTATTCTTAATTCATCTGAAATTGCTATCCCTACTCTAGCTTCTCCATAATCAATTCCCATTATTCGCATATTATTCATCTAATCCTATATAATTTTTTACCATTTTTTCTAAAAGTTCATCTCTTTCAATCATTCTTATTAAGTTTCTAGCATTTTTATGGCTTGTTATATATGTTGGATCGCCTGATAATATATAGCCTACTATTTGGTTTACAGGATTATATCCTTTTTCTTCTAAAGCTTCATATACTTCCTTTAGCAACTCTTTTACTTTAATGCTTTTATCTCTTTCTACTTCAAAATTCATAGTTTTGTCACTTATCATAAATACCTCCTAAATGCAATTAATATTGCTTTCATCTTTATCACAATCATCTAAATATTCTTCAAGTTTTTTAGTAACTTCTTCTAGTCCCGTGCCCTTATAATATGTTGTTAAAACAAAATTCATTTGAGCAAAAGTTTTTTCTTTTTGTTTCTTTTTTCCATTTACGACCTCTTCTTTTGATATTTCTATGCTTTCAAGTTCTTCTTTTAGAGAATTAATAAAGGATTCTACTCCTTCTATATCTGCTCCAGAAAAAGCTATGGCAAATTTCGGTCCCATGTATCTTACAAATATGTATTGAGAAGATATGCTTCTTTTGACAATATTGCTTAAATCTTCTATTAGTTTTGTTCCTACTTCTCTTCCTAGTTTTTCATTTATTTCTTCAATATTCATAATTTTAAACATACATATAGTTGATTGATCATATTTATCTATTATTCTTTTTCCTTTTCCATATAAATACTCTGCAGAAAATAGACCAGTATTCTTATCTATTCTATATATGTTTTCTATTGTATTCTGATATGAAACTGTTTTTAATACAGCAACTATATTTTCTCTTACTACTCCTAATACGCTTGTGTCTGTATTATCAAAAGCATGTGCTTCACTGCTTTCTATAATCCAATAACCAATATATACGTTGTCTATATATAAAGGAAAGAACATTGCTGACTTTGCTCTGGCCATTTCCATCTTTTGATAGCCTAGCTTTTCGTCAGGTCTATTTATAGTAACATATTTTGGAGTTGCCGTAAGTATGCTATCTTTAAACATTTCCTCCGTATGCAGATTTTTCATTGTATCCCAATGTTTTTCATCCACATTAGTTGCTTTTATTACATATTCAGCCCCATCGAATACAACAATTGTAGAATATTTTATTGCAAACTTTTCTATAAGTATATCGTTTATTATTTCTAGTTTGTTATCAACTGATGAATCTTTTCCTATAGTATCCAAAAATTCTTGTAAAACATTCAAATTAGAGATTCTATCATTTATGTTTCCAAAAGTTTTTATTTTTTTATATATTGAAAGATTATATATAATTAATCCTACTATTATAGATACTAGTACAATTATTATAATTAAAGTTATATTCAAGTTATCACCTCTTATTTTTCTGTTTTATTATTGATATTTTCTCTTCATCTTATTTAAAGTATTGTTCATATCACTAGAAAAATTATCCTTATATTTGTCTCCTCTTGGCGAATATGTCTGTTTATTTAATAATGGATAAATCATATTTCCTAACTCGTTTAATGCTGTTATAAAAGATTTTGTGTATCCTTTTAATGTTACAGAACACATTATTAATGAGTCTAAATATTTAATGTAATTCTGAACTTCAAATGGAATTACACAATATTTTATTTTATCTCTATCAAATAAATCTTTCATATATGTCATAGACGGATCATTATATTTTGATATTCCTCCAATTAGCATTTTTGTTGAAACACTTTTTATATTTACCCCTTTATTAATAACTACCCTAAGTTTTTCTTGCTTTAATACTCCTTTTGATTGTAAGTCTCTTAAGAATGCTGTTAATGGTTGCATTGTTAAAACATCCATACTTTGTACTAAGTAAGTCTCCTGTGAAGCTGCAAAATATTCTACAGGCGTACTAAAATCACAGTCAATCAAAACAACTGAATAGTTTTTTATAAGAGTTCCCAATATGGAATCTACGTCACTATAATCAGTGTCATCATCTGGAATTGATGTATATACATCTAAGTTTTTATTTATTTTTATTCCATCACAAATTCCACTTTTTAGTTTATATATACATTCTTTTGCAGTATTCATTAATTGTTCTTTACTGTCTGTATAAATATAATAAGCATTTCTAGTTTTTGTCATATCAAGTATCGCAGTTGAAATTCCTCTTGATGCTAATAACTGTGCTACATTATTTACTATGAATGATGTTCCATTTTTTGTAGTTCCTACAAAGCTTACTATTTTCTTATCTTTTGTTATTAATGTATTAAAGTCAAGCTCTGGTGACCTATATTTAGTTTCTTCTATTTCATTTTTATTTTCAAAAGAATTATAACTATTGCTTGTTTCAGTTTCTTTGTCATCTAGGTCAAATAGATCTAAATCATCGTCTGCATCTTCTTGTTCGTCATTGTCCAAGTTAAATAAGTCTATCCCTTCTTCTTGACCATCGTTTTCTTCTGTATCATCTTCTTCACCCAAATCAAATAGGTTTACATCTTCTTCTTGTTCAGCATTATTAATTTTCTCTGGGTTGCTGTTTTCTTTATCTTCTAAATTGAATAAATCTATCAAATCTTCTTCTTGTTCTTTTTCTTCTACCGGTGGATTTTTTCTAGGTCTTCCTCTGCCTCTTTTTGGCTTCTCCTCTTGTTTTTCTGCCTCTGGTGCAATCTTCTTAGGTCTTCCCCTACCTCTTTTTGGTTTTTCCTCCTGTATATCTGTATTCATATTTGGTTCAATATAATCCAAGCTTTTTTCTTCATTTATCTCTGAAATAATAACAGGTTTTGGCTTCTCTTGTTTTATCAATCTCTTTACTTGTGATTTATTTACACCTGCTGGAATTAAAATTGGTTTTGTTATATTGGATTTGTTTGCATCATCTCTAATCATTTCAACTTTAATTGCTTCTTGGGTTTTGTTTGGTTCCCTTTTTGTTGTATTATACTGATTTAATCTTGGTTTTTCATTTTTATTTCTCGCATCATAGTCTACCAACTCTTGGTACTTTGGAGATTTTTCCTCTAATACAGCTTTTACACCCATAGGTAGATAACGAATAATTATTTTTAATTGAGCATCCGTATATTGTGAAACTATATTATTAAAGCTATCTACATATTTATCCTCATTTTTTCCTAGTCTCTTGTAATGTGCAAGTATATTTTGAACTTCTGTTTCACTAACACTATCTTCATTTTCTGTTTGATAGTTTACATTTTCTGATTCTATTTTATAGTATAATTTAGCTTCTTTTTTTGTCCTAGGTCTATTTATCAATTTGCATACTTCATCTATGCTTCTATCTTGACCAATTATGGCATTATATATTCCTATTCCAAATAACTTATTTAACATTTCATCTGTTTTGCTTCTTCTGTCTGAGCAAATAAGAATGATATCTGTATCATTACCTTCTGCATTTGTAGCTTCATCACTTATGTTATCTAATTTGTCAAATAAAAATTTATCTATTGTATCATAATTATTATTAGCAAATGGTTCTAAGTCCTCGCTTATTACCACTCTATCATAAGTTTTATCTTTTTGTAACTCTTTTAAAATCGCATTAAAGTAATATACATTCTTATATGACAATATTTCTTTATAATCTTTTTGATATTTTTTTACAATTGCATTAGAAATCTCATCATTATTTACTGCAAATAAAACTTTCATGCTTTTAACCCCTCCAACCTCTTACTACTATCGCAAATATAAGCGGTAATATTTGGCATATTACTAATATGGTAACAAATCCCATAATTAGGCCAAATCCTTTGTGTTTTGCATCTAATCTTCTAGTTCCCAATACATATTGGTATAAAGCACCTATTGCTATACCAATAAAACATAATGGTATACTATATATTCTAACTTTATTTAATATGTAAGCTGTAGTTCCGTAGCTCTCTGAGCCACCATATTTTTCTGTGTATTCATCTAATTCCGTTTTCGCTTTTTCTTTCATTTCCATTAATTCACTGGCAGTATTAGTGCTCATAGTATTAATCTCTTCTGCTGCTAAAGCTGTTCCACAAAACAGCAACATTATTGCTATAAAGATTAATAGCATTGTTATTTTTTTCATTACACCTTACTCCTCCTTATTACTCCATTTATTACTTATAATATCATACAATATTATCAAAAAAATAGCAAGAAAATTATTTATTTTTTATATATATTTATTATTGTAAAAAAATAGGATAAGAGCACCGCAACTTAATTTGCTTTGTTCAAAGATAACATTATTAATTTTTACAAACAATGCGTTGACAGCCCTTTGAGGCGGGGAAATACCCGTGAGGTTGGAGACCATTGTTTTTAAAATTAATATGTCATCTTGTTTAATTAATGTAGGAGCAGACACAGGGCCTACCCCTACATTTTGGCTTGATTCTACGATTGTGGGTCACCGAAGGTGGCGACTACTAGATTAAAAAACAGCATAGTACCATTTTTAGGTACTACGCTGAATACAAAAGAGATTTTTTGAATTATTTGCTATTTATTATATGGTTGTCTGAACTTAGTTCAGAAGTAGATAAAAATTTACACGCTATTTTTGACACGCTCAGCAATCTTTACAACATTTTTTCTTTGATCTAAATTTATTGGATTTGAGCTTGTGCCTTCTTCTGTTTTTCCGTCTAGGATTCCAGAGCTTAGAGAAACTATAGCGTGACATGCCCTCGATGGGTTGCTACCACGAGCATAGCCATTGCCGTACACATAGCACAAATCGTCATCGCCCAAACTACCGTCGTAGTAGATATAGCGCGTTCTGAAATAGACGTTGCTAGAGTTAACACCCACCAAGCGAGAAGCCAACCAGTAATCTTTTGGTGTATCTGTTGCTAGTATTCCCAATGCTTTCATTTGGTTATAATCTGCTATTTAAGGTATAACTGTACTTTTATTTTAATTTTCTATTCCATTATATTTATTCTATAAAGTGTTTTTAAGTGCTAATCCTAATAGCTGTAACTCTATATTTATTTCATTTATCTCGTTTTGTAGA
>CAKPJM010000049.1 GCA_934162625.1 uncultured Clostridia bacterium | reverse complement strand
CATACTTAATTAGCCGAAGGCCAAAAATTAATATAGCAAATAATTCAAAAATTTTCTTTTGTATTCAGCGTAGTACCAAAAAAGGTACTGCGCTGTTTTTTGCATTTTTAACCTTTTTCTCTTTGCTAAAATGTAGGGGCAGGCCCTGTGTCTGCCCGAAAAAATATCTGAAAAAAATCCTAATTGAATTTTTTCGAAAAATAAAAATTGAATAAAAATTTCTATACCTGGCAAAAATATGTATAAATTACATATTTTAAGAGGGTGAAAAGATTTGAATACAAAAAATTATAAATATTTAAACATTAAAGGAACAATATTAGATAATTATCAATTGCAGAATTATATGGAGAAAATTGCAATAAATTATGATGTAAAAGGGCAGAGTAAAAAAAATACTTATCCCGTACCAAGGCTTAAGGATAACTTTAAGTTTATAGAAAAAACTTATGAGTTACTAAATGAGAGTATAAAAAATGGAGTGGAAATTCATCCGGCAGGGGAATGGCTTTTAGACAATTTTTATATAATAGAAGAAACATACAAAACGGTTTGTCTAGAAATGAATATAAAGAAATATAAAGAGTTTCCAGGAATATCTACTGGAGAATATAAAGGATATGCTAGAATTTATGTATTAGCATCTGAAATCGTTGCATACACAGATAATAAAATAAATGATGACATTCTAGAGCTTACTATTTCTTCATATCAAAAAAGAAAGCTACTAAATATGAAAGAAATCTGGAACCTATGGATATTCTTAGAAATAGCAATAATAGAAAATATAAGAAGTGTATGTGAAAAGATATATTCTTCGCAAATCCAGAAATATAAAGTAGAAAGCATAATAGAAAGATTAGTAGAAAAAAAGGAGATAAAAAACCAAACATATAAAGCTATAAAAAAAGATGAAAGAATAAAATTAAGTAATAGGGAAATGAAGTATCCATTTATTGAATATATGTCATATAAACTTAAAAAGTATGGAAAACAAGGATTGCCATACTTGGAAATTCTAGAAGAACAAGTAAATAAAATGGGAATGACTATAGCTGATGTTATAAAAAAGGAACACTATGATATTGCAATTTCTAAAGTCTATATAGGGAATAGTATATTAAGCTTAAAAGAAATTTTGAGAGTAAATTTTTTAAGTTTATTTGAAGAGATTAATGGAATAGAGGAAATATTGAAAAAAGATCCAGCAAATGTATATAGTAAAATGGATTATAAAACAAAAGATAGTTATAGAAATGCAATAAAGGAAATCTCTGAAAAAACAAAAATATCTGAAATATATATAGCAAATAAAGTAGTTGAAGTAGCTAGTAAATATAAAGAGAAAAATAGTAAAAAATCACATATAGGATATTATTTAATATTAGAAGGGAAACAAGAACTATTAAATGCAATAGGCTTTAAAGGAAAGAAAGAAATTTCATACAAAACAAAATCTAATATATATATACTAGCAATTTATACACTCACAACTATATTTACAATAATAAATGGAGCATATTTATATTTTAGATCTAAAAGCTTACTAATATCAATTTTAGCAAGCATTTTTCTGTATATTCCAATATCAGAAATAGTTATTCAAGTAATAAATTATATTTTGAATAAGTCTGTAAAACCTAAAGCTCTTCCTAAACTAGACTTTACTAAAGGAATACCAAAAGAATACTCAACATTTGTTGTAATACCTACAATAATAAATTCAAAAGAAAAGGTAATAGAATTAATAAAAAAATTAGAGGTATATTATCTAGCAAATAAAAGCGAAAACCTATATTTTGCATTACTTGGAGATTGTACTTCATCAAAGAATAAGAAAGAAAAAATTGATGATGAAATTATAAAGACTGGATTAGAGGAAATAAAAAAATTAAATGATAAATATAAAAATGAAATCGATGAACAACCTAAATTTTATTTTCTATACAGAGAGAGAGTATGGAATGAAAAAGAAGAATGTTATTTGGGATGGGAACGAAAAAGAGGTCTATTATGCCAATTTAATGAGTTCTTAGTAGATGGAATAAACAAATTTAAAGTAAATACACTTCTAAATAATAATGCTGAAGGCGATTCAAAAGATCAAAATGAAAATTTAAATATTAAATATGTAATAACTTTAGATTCAGATACAAATTTAGTCTTAGAAACTGCATTTGAATTAATAGGAACAATGGCACATATTCTTAACACACCAGTATTAAACAAAGAAAATGATGCAGTAATAGAAGGACATGGCTTAATTCAACCTAGAATAGGAATAAATTTAGAAGCAAGTAGAAAGAGTTTATTTACAAAAATATATGCAGGAGCTCGGAGGAACAGATTCATATACAAATGCAATATCTGATATATATCAAGATAATTTTGACGAAGGTATTTTTACAGGAAAAGGAATATATGATGTAAAAATATTTCATAAGGTATTGTGCAACGAAATACCAGAAAATATAGTATTAAGCCATGACCTGCTGGAAGGAAACTATTTAAGATGTGGGCTTGCAACAGACATTTTGTTATTAGATGATTATCCAAGCAAATACAATACTTATTGCTTAAGACAAAGCAGATGGATAAGAGGAGATTTCCAAATAAGCAGATGGCTAAAAAATAGAATAATAACTAAAAACAAAACATTAAAATTAAATCCATTAGGAGCATTATCTAAGTTTAAAATATTTGATAATTTGAGAAGAAGTCTAGTTCCTATTTTTGTAATTATAAGTTTAATATATTGTTTAATATTAAAAAATACTTCAATTATAAAAAATATAGCTATAATTGCTTTGGTTGCATATAGCATTCCTACAATATTAGATATCTTAAATTATATTATTTTTAAAAAAGGAAAAGATACAAGATTCATATATGCGCGTAAAAACTTTATATCTAGAATTAATGCTATAAAAGCAAGTATTGTTAGAACAATACTTGATATATGCTTTTTACCACATAAGGCATATATTACTTTAAACTCAATTGTAAAAACAACATATAGAATGAAAATAAGTAAGAAACATTTGTTAGAATGGTTAACTGCAGAGGAAGCGGAAAAACAAGCCAAAACAGATTTGATTTCATACTATAAATTTATGTGGATAAATGTTTTAATTGGAGTTTCATTTTCTTTATTAGGAGTATTTTCAAAACAATTACTGGAAATATTAATTGGAATAATGTTGATAATAGGACCAGCCTTGGCATGGAGAATAAGTAAGAATATTAGAAAGAGTTCAGCAATAGAAAAAATATCTAAAGAAGACAAAGAATATCTTTTAGAAATAGGAAAAAGAACATGGCAATATTTCAAAGATAATATAAATAAAGAAAATAATTATTTACCACCAGATAATTATCAAGAAGGACGAGCAAAGAAAATTGCACGGAAGAACATCAACAACAAATATTGGGCTTGGAATGTTAGCTATAATTTCAGCTTATGATTTGAAGTATATAGAACTAGAAGAAGCACTAGATTTATTGTATAAAATGTTTGAAACCATAGGCAAGCTTCAAAAATGGAATGGACACTTGTATAACTGGTATAATACAAATACTTTAGAACCACTAATCCCAAGATATATTTCTACAGTTGATAATGGTAATTTTATAGGATATTTATATACTGTAAAACAGTTTTTAATAAATGCTGAAAAAGATGTATTTGATATTGATAATAGCAATACCGAATACACAGAGAAAATTCCTCAGATGATTTCTACAATAGATAGCATAATAGAACAAACAGATTTCTCTATATTGTATGATTCAAAAAAACGTTTATTTTCAATGTGATATGATGTAGAACAGAATAAATTAACTAATTCGTATTATGATTTACTTGCATCAGAAGCAAGACAAGCTAGTCTTGTTGCAATAGCAAAAAAAGACGTTACACCTAAACATTGGGGAGCGTTAAGTAGAACACTTACAAGCTTGAAAAAATATAAGGGACTAATTTCTTGGTCAGGTACAGCATTTGAATATTTAATGCCAAACATAAATATAAAAAAATATGAAGAAAGTTTGTTAGATGAATCTTGTAGATTTCTAATAATGAGTCAAATAGAATATGCAAAAAAACTTGAAATACCTTGGGGAATTTCAGAAGCAGCATATAATTTAAAAGATTTAAATAATAATTATCAATATAAATCTTTTGGTGTTCCTTGGCTTGGATTAAAAAGAGGACTTAATGATGATATGGTTGTGTCTCCATATTCTGTGTTTTTAAGTTTAAACTATGTTCCAAAATTAGCAATAGCAAATTTAAAAGAACTAGAGAAAGAAAATATGTATGATAAATATGGATTCTATGAGTCTGTAGATTACACAATGTCTAGGCTAAAATATGGAAAAAAATATGAAGTAGTAAAAACATATATGGCACATCATCAAGCTTTAAGTTTACTTGCAATTAATAATGTATTAAACAATGAAATTTTAATAAAAAGATTTATGGATAATCCGGAAATAGAAGCTGTTGACATTTTACTTCAAGAAAGAATGCCAGAAAAAGCAATTATAACAAAAGAGAAAAAAGAAAAAATAGAAAAAATAAAACCTAAAGATTATCAAAATTATATTGAAAAAACATATAAAAATATAGAAACAAATTTAAATAGAACTAATGTAATATCTAATGGAACATATACAGTTTGCACAAAAGATAATGGAGAGGGATTTAGCAAGTATAATAATATATTAATAAATAGATTCAAAGAAACAGCAGACTATAAGCAAGGAATACTATTCTTTATAAAAAATGTTAGAACTAAAAGAATCTGGACAAACACACCAATATCAGAAAATAATAGAGGAGATTTATATAAAACAACCTTTGCTCCAGAAAGAAGTGAATTTGTTAGAACAGATGCAAATATAGAAACAAAAACAAAAATAATAATTGCACCAGATGATCCAGTAGAAATAAGAAGATTAGAAATAAAAAATAATGGAATGAATGAAGAAACTCTTGAAGTAACAAACTACTTTGAACCAGTATTATCTAGACCTACACAAGATTATGCACATATGGCTTTTAATAATTTATTTTTGACATTTGAAAAACTAGAAGAAGATGAAATATTAGTAAAAAGAAAAAAAAGAGGAACAGATGAAAAAGACGTATATTTAGAAGCATGCTTATTTGCTGAAGATGAAACAATTGGAGACTTGGAATTTGAAATAGATAAAGAAAAATTCTATGGAAAAAAACAAAATCTTATTCCAGAAATGGTAAAAGAGTCAAAACCATTTTCACAAAATATTGGCTTGGTAACTGATCCATGTTTAGCAATGAAAAGAACAATAAAAATTGAACCAGGAGAAAAAATAATACTTAATCTATTAATAGCAATAGGAAATAATAAAGATGTGGTAAGCAGCTTATTACAAAAATATAAAAATGAAAAAGTAATAACAAAAACTTTTGAATTATCTAGAGCAAAAGTAGAGGCAGAAACTATTTATTTAGGCTTAAAAGGAAGAGATATAGAAAAGTATCAAAAATTGCTAGGATATATATTATTAAACAATCCATTGAAAAAGCTTACATTAAATACATTACCTAAAAGAATTTACTCACAAAGTAAATTATGGAGATATGGAATATCTGGGGATTTACCGATAGTTTTAGTGAAAGTTCAGGATTTAAATGATATGTATGTAGTGCAAGATATGTTAAAAGCATATGAGTTCTTTAGAAGTAAAAATATTAAAATAGATTTAGTAATATTTAATAGTGAAGAAAATTCTTATGAGCAATATGTAAATTATGAAATAGAAAATGCAATAGCAAATAAACAAATGGAATTTTTAAAAAATCAGTATGGGGGAATATTTGTTATAAATTCTAATCAAATAGAAAAAGATGATATAGATTTGTTGGAATTTAAAGCAAATGTAATTATAGATAGTAAATTAGGAAATATAGAAGAACGGAATAAAAGATCTAGAAGAAGAATATATAAAAGAGCTAAAAAATATAGGCTTAGATTCAAGCCCAGAAAGAGTATTTAATAATGACATAAAAACAGTTCAAAATATAGATATGTCTAAATTAGAGTATTACAATGAATATGGAGGCTTTTCAGAGGATGGATTAGAATATGTAATAAAATTGGAAAAGGGAGAGAAACTTCCAACAGTGTGGAGTATGATTTTAGCAAATGAAACATTTGGAACATTAGTTACACAAAACTTAGGAGGTTATACGTGGCATAAAAATAGTAGACTAAATAGGCTGTCAGCTTGGAATAATAATCCTGTTTTGGATATACCTTCAGAAATAATATATTTAAAAGACTATGAAACAGGAAAAAAATGGTCTTTATGCAATAATCTAAATGATGAAAGCCCAGAAAGCTATATAACATATGGCTTTGGATATGTAAATTTTAAGTCAATACAAAATAATATAATGCAAGAATTAGATATTTTCGTTCCACAAAAAGACAATGTAAAAATAAATGTATTGAAATTAAAAAACTTAGAGCCAAATAAAAGAAAACTTAAATTGGTTTATTATGTGAAAACTGTACTAGGAGAAGATGAAATAAAAACAAATAGCTATATAGAAGTAAACAAAGAAAGTAATATAATCATAATAAAGAATTTATATAAAGATAGTTTTAAAAATAATGTTTGTTTTGTATCCTCAAATGAAGATGTAAAATCTTATACTGCAAATAAAGATTTCTTTTTTGGAAAAGGAGATATAAAAAACCCAGAAAGCCTAGATAAAGTAGAATTAGATAAATCAAATGGATTAGGAAATAATTCATGTGTTGCAATAGAGTTAGAAATAGAATTAGAAAGTTATGAAAACAAAGAAATTATATTACAGTTTGGAGAAGAAAACACAATATTAGACGCAAAAAATACAGTATATAAATACTCTAAAGTAGCAAATTGCAATAAAGAATTAAATAATGTAAAAAGCTTTTGGTTTGAGCTTATAAATAAGGTACAAGTAAATACTCCATTAGAATCACTAAATTTAATGATAAATGGATGGGCTAAGTATCAGACAATAGTATCTAGATTATGGGCAAGAAGCGGTTATTATCAGTCGGGAGGAGCAATTGGATTTAGAGATCAACTGCAAGATACTATAGGATTAAAATATGTAGATATTGATTTTATGAAAAAACAAATATTAATAGCTTGCAAACATCAATTTATAGAAGGAGATGTAGAACATTGGTGGCATGAGGACACAAATAGAGGAATAAGAACAAGATTTTCTGATGACCTGCTTTGGCTTTGTTATGTTGTTTATGAATATATAAATTGTACAGGAGACTATAGCATTTTAGACGAAAAAGAGCCTTACGTTATGGGAGAACTTTTGCCAGATGGAGTAGATGAAAGGTATGATGTTTATCTAGAATCTCAGTTAAAAGAAGATGTTTATTCTCATTGTATTCGTGCAATAGATAGAAGTCTAAACTTTGGTGAACACGGATTACCTAAAATAGGTTCAGGAGATTGGAATGATGGATTAAATACAGTAGGAAACAAACAAAAAGGAGAGAGCATATGGCTAGGATTTTTTATATATGATATACTAGGGAAATTTATATCTATATGTGAAAAAAGAAATGATATATCAAGAGCAAATGAATATAAAGAAAAAATGAATATAATAAAAAAATCATTAAATATGGCTGGTTGGGATGGAAGATGGTTTAGAAGAGCATATATGGATAATCGGAGAACCACTTCGGAAGCATTGAAAATGAAGAATGTAGGATAGATAGCATATCACAAAGTTGGGGAGTAATATCAAATGCAGCAGACAATGACAAGAAATATATATCAATGGAGAGCTTGGAAAATCACTTAATAGACACGGAAAACGGAATAATAAAATTACTTGATCCACCATTTAATAAAACGAAATTAGAACCAGGATATATAAAAGCATATTTACCAGGAGTAAGAGAAAATGGAGGACAATATACACATGCTGCAATATGGGTAATAATAGCAGAAGCATTATTAGGTT
>CAKPJM010000048.1 GCA_934162625.1 uncultured Clostridia bacterium | reverse complement strand
TAATATATCTAAATATTCATTTAATAACATTTTATCTAAATTTAATAATTTACAAACTGAATTGTTTCCTTTAAATAAATCATCTATATTAATACTGTTGCTATCAGATTGATTTATCATACACCAATATACAACATATGGATTTAAAACATTTAATGCAGATTTTTCTTTTTGATAAACATCTCTATCAACTTTTTTAATAAGTTTTAATTCGGTTAAAGGACAAGTAAGATTATTTTCTGGTGTATCATTTTTATCATCTATTGTATAAGTCTTTAGCAATATAGATATTTCATCAATAAGCATCTTTTCGTTATATTCTAAATTTTCAGTCTCTAAAATATATTTTATTTGTTCTAGTAATTCTCTTTTAGAAAAATTTTTGATATTACATTTATTAAAAAATATATTCCACACAATTGCCTTTTCTATATTCGTAACTATTGAAAGATGTATAAAATATAAACTAAACACATCTTCCATATACGGATCATATTTTTCTATCAATTCCCCTAATTCAGTTAATTCATATTCCATTTTTTTAACTTCTTTAATAATTCCTGCTGTTATTAACCAATATTTTAACGATTTTACCATATTAGTTCCTATTCCTAGAATATCAGTCAAATTCTTTTCTGAAAACAATTTGGGATTATCTTTTATTTCAAATATCCCCTTTGTTATCCATCCTTCTCTTATAGAAAAACTTTCATGTCCTTTTAGTTTAATTTTTTTATCCATTTTTTTCTCCTATTTTTGTTCTTAATACTTTTTTCATAAAACATCCACCTGAAAAATGTTTGACACATTCCAAACAGCCTACACATTTTTTCTCATCAATCTTATATTTTAATTCTTTATTAGTACCTATATCACTAATTTTTATTGCATTATGTTTGCAATGACTTTCACAAGCTAAGCATCCAATACAAGTCTGATACTTAGTTATTTGATTTTTTATTAACATCTCTGATATTTTCATATCTTTGAAGTTTCCTTTGAATTTAACAACCGAAACTTTTAAATTTTTTTGTCCTAATCTTCCTGAAATTTTTAAAATTGGTTCATTGGTAATTCTATCTAAAACATAAACTTCTCCTAATCTTTTGTTCCCTATTGTATAATTAATAGTTCCAAAAGGTTTGAATAACTCATATAAGTTATCCTCTATATTTTTACTTAATTCAAAATTAATTGTGTTTTCTATTAAAGCACAAGGTTTAAATTCTAACACTGCATTTTTACTATATTCTAATCCATTTCCACCTTGTCTTGCCTTCCATCCTCCGCTTTCAACATATTCTTCTGGATCAGGTTTTCCAATATTCCTAGCAAAATTTATAAGAATATTATGAAATTTATCATATTCTTCTTCCATATAAATTGCTGATAAAAATTCAGACCATGAACTATTATTAGGACAACACCAACAGCCAACTCTTGAAAATCCTAATTTATATGCATCGTTAAAATCAACATTATTTGATAACAAATATAACCAAATATCAAAATCAAGCCAATCGATTATTGGAGATACTGCTAATTGCTTTGAAATTTTAGAATTTTTGCTTTCTCTATCATATTTATTTCTAGCTGTTGACTCATTCCTTCTAATTCCCTGAAATGTTAATACCTCTTTTTTATCTCTAAACGTAGAATCAATCTTTCTTGTAATAGCGCCTGTTTTAAAAATTGTACAACACCATCTCATCATTCTACTTGGTGGTCCGATAATTTTGCATAACTCATTAAAATCTTGTTCTTTATTTTTAGCAACTAACATAGGTGTTTTGTTATGTACTTTTTTAAATCTATCAAGATACGTTGCTGTTGTAGGATATTCTAATGTTGTATCACCATATATATGTATTATATTTTCTCTTCCTAAAGCTCTCATTACAATATCACTTGTTACAGTTGAATCTTTTCCTCCACTAAATGAAATAAACATAGAATCATCACTATATTTTTTAGCAATTTCTTTTATATATTCAATAGCTTCACTCATTATATAATTTAACCTTAGTTTGTTAGATTCAACAAATAATTTAATGTATTCATTATTAATAAATTCTTCAATATACTGAATATTATTTTCTTCATTTTCATGTAATAATTTTATAATTTTTTTTGCATTATTTTTTTCTATGGCATCTTTTATTGAAAATTTTATTTTATTTCCATCTACAATATAATTATTTCCACTTGTATTCCATATTGATTTGCCTGCATATTTAAAAGGTTCTCCTAATAAAATCTCAAAAAGTAATCTTTCCTCAGCAAAAACAGGTCTAATATCCGTTCCTATATATTTACCTTCTTTTTTACAACAAGCACAAACTTTATCATAGTTCGGAATATTACAATTCTGACACCAATATATTTCTGATTTGCTAATGTGTGTTCTTTGATTACACACAGGGCAAATGCTTGTTTCACACTCTAAATTATTACAATTTGTACAATTATATTTTATCATCTATCTCTCCATCTATATAATAATTCTATAGTATTATATCGCAGTTGCAAAAAATCTTCAACACTTTTATGGATGAAATTCTGTTTTTTTATATTTTTCTTCCATAATTTTATTTTCTATTCATTTTCTGTGTTTTACATAACGTGTTCCGACACTCTTCTCTTTTTTACTAAATATACCTCGTAGAGCAAGAATAGATGTCCGACAGACATCCCTACACAGCTTGAAAGCAGAGCTTTCAACGAGTATGACAAAAGAGTTATTTGTCTGACATTTGTCCTACAAATAACTCTCCCAATTAGTAATTATTACGAATTCACTTTTTGTAATGTTCTTTTATAAATTTCATCTGCTAATATACTACACTTAGCTCTACAATCTTTAGATTTTTTAGTTTCTATTAAAGCCTTGTCCAATATTTCTTCATCTATTGATTCTATTACTTCTTCATAATCATCTTCTTCATAATATAAATCTAACATACAAGCCACTGCCATTTTTATCATTTTCATATCCTTTTGTGAATATAGATATGAATCAATATTATCTAATATTTTTCCCACTTCAAAAAATGGGAATTCACCATATTCTTCAATTATTAATTCTTGTGAATCCTTAATCTCAAAACCTGTGAATTCTCTTGTGTTAAATGTTTCATTCAATTCTTCTTGGTATTCAGGCTCTAAATGATTAGTTTGTTCAAATTCTATTGTTTCATAATATTTAATGTATACCTTATTTGATATATTAAACCCTTGCCATACTTCTTCAATTAAACCTGCATCTATTAACTCTTTATAAATCTTAGTTACCGTATTCGCAGATATTTCTAATTCATCCATCAAGCATTTTCTTGCATCGTATATGTACCATTTTCCATTCTCATCTTTTTTTGCATTGTAACGATTTTCTATCATATCTACATATACTCCATATGCAACCTTTGATATTAAACTAAGTTCGTAATATTCTCTATTTTCAAATAATGCTTTATATAATTTATAGTATCTCATACTTGTTCCTCCTTCTATCTTATTTATTTTAATCTAATCTTATCTTTTGTTTATAATGCTTTAAAACGTTTTCTCTCCCACACTCTTTATTTTTAAATATTTTAAAGTTTTTTCTTTTGTAGTTTCTTTTATTCATTTGTTGTAGAAGCTTCTTCTTTTTGTTTTAAGTAACTATCTAGTGCTTCTTTTCTAAATAATACTTTGCCTCCAACTCTAGAACATGGTATTTGTTTCCTCTTTACTAGTTGTGTAACTAACCAGTATGATACTCCTAAATATTTTGCTGTTTCTTTCATTGTTAGGGTTGTTCTAGTTATTTTTTCAAGTTCCACACAATCACCTGCCTTTCTAGTAATTGTTTTAAGCTATTTCTATTTTTATATTGAAACACAATTACTAATTATAATTTTAAAAGTTCAATTGAGTTTAAAACACTATACAATTAATGTTATAGTGTTTTTTATAAATCTGTATGGTATTTATTGTTTTATATTTGTTTAAACAACTTGTTTAAACAAAATGTTAGAACAAAATTCGCAAAATACATGGTATAATAAATATAATAGAATATTTTAAGTTAAAAAATTAAGCAGACTGGCTCACAAAAGCTGGTCTGCTTTTGCTTTTTGGAGGTTTTGTATGGATGAACTGGAAATTGCATTTGATATTAAAGAAAAATTTGAATACTTTATTAAATATGTTTTTTTAGAATACAAAGGTGAACTCGTAAAAGATGAGGAAAAAGAATATTATATAAAAAAGCAAGAATTAGTTCCTAGTAATATAGGAACCTTTTTATTGGCATTTTTAAATACAAATTTTAATGATTTTAATAAATTTAAAAAGTTTACATTAGAATATCTTTTTATGCATTTATTTTTTAAAATGAATCCACATGCACTTATTAGTTCTCTTATACTTGATGAGAATTTTAATATTATTTTATCTAAAAAAGAAATTAATTTAAATTTAAATAAGATGTATAAATTATACAAAGATGAGTTTATAAAGTATCAGAATATTTATATAGCTATTGCAAATCACAAATACTTTGAATCATATTCCAATTGGAATAACAAAATTTGTGAGTCCTATAATAATTGTTTGAATTATCTATCTCCTACTATTTTGAATTTAAAAATTAATTATTCAATAGCTAAATTTAAGGAACTATATAATTATAAAGACATTAAATATTCATATATTTCTACAGAATTTCATGAACTTTTATATATAAGTTTTCAAAATCTTTTAATTGCTAATACCAATATGCAAATAATAAAATGTGCAAATTGCGAAAATTATTTTATACCAGATAGTAATCACAATACTAAATATTGTGATTTTTTGTTTGCCGGGAATAAAACTTGTAAGGAAATTGGTAATAATAACGAGTACTTTAAAAAATTAGAACAAGATAGATTATTAAAAAAATATAGAAGAAGATATCAATCTTTAGCAAAACAAGCATCTACAACAATCCCAGATTCTAAATCTAATAAAATGTATGACTATTATAAAAAAGAAGGTAAAAAAGTTAAACAAAATTATATTAATGGAATTATTACAGATGAAGAATTTGAAAGATGGATTGATAGTACAAAAATAAGGAAGTAAATTTTTGAAGTTTACTTCCTTATGACTTTTATTTTAAATAATACTCTACCATATTTGCATATTGGTCTTGTGCATTTAAGCAAGTGTCTATTAAAAATCCTTTTTCATTTTTATATTCCTTTAATCCTCTATAATAGAATAATTTATCTTTATCTAAAATAATAAATGGTACTATATTATTTTTTAAACATTCTTTAAAAGCAATTATTCTTCCTACTCTTCCATTACCATCTTGGAATGGATGTATTCTTTCAAATCTGAAATGAAATTCTATTATTTCTTTTATAGTTATTTTTTCTAAAGAATTATACCATTCCATTAATTTAGCCATATCTTTGGCTACATTTTTAGGAAGAGAAGTTTGCATATTTCCAGCTTCATTAGCTAATTTTTTATATTCTCCAACATTAAACCATTCTTTTCTGCTATCTGATGTTCCTTCTTTTAAAATTTTATGGAATTCTTTTATCATTTCTTCTGTTAATTTTTCTTCAGCTACATCTAACATATAATCAACTAATTTAAAATGATTTGCTGTTTCTAATATATCATCTACACTTGCTACTGTTTGCCCCTCAAACAAAATAGTATTAGTTTCGAAAATATATCTCGTTTGATCTTCCGTTAGTTTACTTCCTTCAATATGATTTGTGTTGTAGGAGAATATAACTTGTGTATTATGATATAAGTTTCCTTTTAGTCCCATTTCTTTTTGCTCTTTTAAGCATTCTAAAATATCTATTTGGGAAATATCAAATTTCTCATCTTCATTTTTTAATAACTCATCAATCGTTATTCCAAATGTTTCTGCTAATCTCTTTATTGATTCTATATTAGGCTCTATCATTCCAGATTCATATTTTGATATTGTTCCTGGCTCTACTTCAAGAATTTCTGCAATATCCTTTTGAGTCATTTTTTTACTTTCTCTATATGCTTTTATTCTTTCTCCTAACATAATAAAATCACTCCTTTTTTTCCCATACTAATATTATATCATATTATTTCCAAAAAAGAAAGTGATTATTCGTTCCTAATTTTATTGTTTCTAAATAAGATATTTTTCATGTCGTTTGCGGTATTTTTGTTATATGCAGTATTTTATTTTTAGGCATAATTTATATGAATATTATAAAAAGAAATCTCTTTACGAAAGCTAAATATATAAAAAAATGAATAGAGAATAATTTATTAAAAAAATAAAACGGACTAAATTTCCGTTTTATTTTTCAATTCTTTTAAAAATTTTTGCGTTAATTCTTTTGTTCTATTATCATATAATTTGTCCCACATTGTATTTTCATTTGTTCTTAGTTCTATCGCTGTCTTTATTCTTATATATTCTTCATTTTTCAATGCGTTTAATATTTTATTTAAATATGTTTGATATTTTATTTGCTTACAGCAATATGTTCCTACTGTTGTAAATAAAGTCATAATAAAAATTAATGTTTTTTCTGAAATCTGCATATTTTGTGCAATTCGAAACAAATCAATAGTCCTTTCAATTAAATAATTAGACAATTCACTATTATCATTATCCAAACTTCTGATGATATACCAACCTAGTGCATTTGAAACGACTCTTACTGCATTCTCTTTATTATCTTCTATACAACTAATTCCAATATTATAAATACTTTTATATAATAATTTCTTTTTTTCATTATACTTAACTATAAAATTATACTCTTTTCCTTCTTCCAAAAATCCATCTAATAAATAAATTAAATTTATAGCATCGCTTTCCTCAATTCTATGTCTATAAATAATCATATCTGATATTTCTTCAATAATATGTTTACCAAATTTATCGGAAATTTTTCTCTCTTTATCTAATCCCTCAATAATTTCATCAATTGTTCCAATTGATATTTCTATGAATTCTTTATTCTTTATATTAATTGTCCTTGATAGTATTCCAATACAAACATCGAAAAGTTTTTCTTGAACACTTCGATCACTTTGTTCTAAATCCAAAATTGCTTTTTTTAATTCTTTTAATACATAATAAAACATATTAACCTTATTATTTATCATTAATCTAATTAATAATTCTTTTATTTCATTACATATATCATTAATATTATTAGTATTATATCTATTATTAAAAATAATTTCCTTATAATCTGGCATAAATCCCAAATAAATTGTTTTTGAATCTTTTAATACTAAATCAAGTATTATTTCAACTATTAATTTTCTATTTTCTTTTCCTAACTCATCCCATTCTTCAGATGTAATATTTAAATAAAATAAAATAAAGGCATTCCAGCGTTCATTATCCAATAATCTATTCTTCTTATTCGTAATTATTTTTATAAATTGTTTTACTTGATTTAAATCTTTTTTATGTATTATTTCACTTCCGTATAATTGATAATATATAACAACATCTTGAATCTCATTTTCTCCATATGTTATTTCTTTTGTGAAATTTTCTAATATCTCTTTTAAAACTTCATAATTTTCACTATTATTTTTTTCATTATCAGTAATTAATAATAGCATTAGTAACTTACCAAAATATTTAAGGTTTACATTATTATAAATATATTTTAGTGATAAATTTAAATCATATATTTCTTTAATGAACCATTCAATATACATTTTTTCTTTTTCAAGTAATAATTCTTCTCCTATATTTACATTCATAGAATATAAGTTATCTAAAATTTCATTATCATTATAATCTCTAGCCAATTCATTTAATTTGGTTATATATTTTTTAAACCACTCTATATTTTTAATTTTTAAACATAATCTAATATTCCTTTCCTGTTGTCGAAACAATTCAACTAAATATGTTTTGTTTTCTATATGTTTTGCACTTTTTATTTGATATATTCCTGAATTAATTATTTTTTTTAATATATATTCAGCAATCATTGCCTTCTGTTTATCTTCTGATGCTAATAATCTATTACAATGCTCTATTAATTTTTGAAATAGTTCTCCATTTTTTTCAGTTATACTATTACAAACATAATATTCTTCTTTAACTATACACTCATCAAATAACTTATGAATATCATAAAATACATTGTCTATTTTTTCTTCATTAATATTATTCATTTCTAAATCATTAGTTATTTTTTTAAAATACTTTTCTATATATGTATTAAGCGTAAATGTTCTATTAATAGTATATGAATTCCAAAATATTATAAATATATTTATTAAAAATAATACAATAAAATATACTTGGGAAATTAAATCACAATAAATAGTTAATGTTAACATTCCTACCATAATATTAATAATTGAATATATTAATATGAATTTTACTTTTTTTAAAAAACTTTTTTCAATAATTTCCATTGGATATCTATTTTTATATAATTGAATTAATATAAAATATGCAGATAGCCAAATTGCAATTAATC
>CAKPJM010000047.1 GCA_934162625.1 uncultured Clostridia bacterium | reverse complement strand
ACTTACTATTATGCTTAATATCAAGCTTATTGATTTATTTGGAAGTTTTGGCATTTCTTTTTTGTCTTCTTCGAAGAACTTCTTTAAACCTCTTTTTATAAATCTTGTTGTTATATAAGTTGCAAGGTACAACACTGCAAAGTTAACTACTATAACACTTACTTTGTATTTTAAATTTTGTTTAAATACTTCTACATATTGCTCTCCTATCTCTAGTGTTTGCAAATATTCTCCTCTTACATTAACTGCTACATATACTGCAAAAAGTATTAAAAAAGCTATTACTAGTACTACTCTTTTTTTGTTTTTCATAATTTGCCTCCTTAATTCTATATTATTGCGTTTACAAAATCTTCTGAATTAAAGATTTCCATATCGTCTATTTGTTCTCCTACTCCAATAAATTTTACTGGAATTTTATTCTCTTGTACTATGCCTATTACCACTCCACCTTTTGCTGTTCCATCTAGTTTTGTAAGAACTAGTCCTGTTATATCTACTGTTTCTTTAAAAGCTTTTACTTGAGATATTGCATTTTGTCCTGTTGTTGCATCTAAGACTAATAAAATTTCTTTTTTTGCATCTGGCAATTCTTTATCTATTACTTTTTTTATTTTTATTAGCTCGTCCATTAAATATTTTTTATTATGAAGTCTTCCAGCTGTATCACAAATTAGAACATCGCCATTTTCTTTTTTTAATTCTTGTATTGCTTCAAAAACAACAGAGGCAGGATCTGTTCCCTCATCTCGTTTTACTATTTTTGAATTGCTTCTTTTTGCCCATATTTCCACTTGTTCAACTGCTGCTGCTCTAAATGTATCTGCAGCTGCAATTATTACTTCTTTTCCTTCTTTTTTTATTCTGTTAGCAATCTTTCCTATAGATGTTGTTTTGCCTACGCCATTTACTCCTACCACTAAAATAACTGTAGGCTTTTTAGATAAATCCAATCCATTTTCTTGTTCATCTAATATGTTTTTTATTTCTTCCTTTAATGCTTGTTTTACATCGTTTTCATCTGATAGTTTCTCTTTTTTTACTCTGTCCCTTAGATTACTTATTATTTTAGTTGATGTTTCTACTCCTATATCAGACATTATTAGAATTTCTTCTAATTCCTCTAATAAATCTTCATCTACCTTTCTAAAATTGCTGAAAACATCATTCATTTTGTCACTTAAAGATGATTTTGTCTTTCCTAAACCAATTTTTAATTTATCAAAAAATCCCATATTATACCTCTTTTGTTAATATTTTATACACACGGTATTATAACATACTTTTATAATCTTTGCAAAATTTTCGTTTCAAAATTTTTATATAATATGTTATTTATTATTTCTTTTGTATAACCATTTTCTTTTAAACTCTTTTCTATTTTCTCTTTCACTTTTTCTTGCTTAAACACATTCATTGTTTTGTATTTTTCCGGTTCTATTTTATAATATTCCATATTATCTGTAGACACGCATATATTTTCGGTTCCTTCTAATAAGTCTCTTACATAGTTTATATGTTTTATATATTCATTGCAATAATTAGATATGTTGCTTTTTAATGTACAAAATTGTTTTATTCCAACAATTCCTATAACTCCTCCTAATTTTGCTATTTCTTTTATTTGATTATCTGTTAAATTTCTAGGTACATTACATATTTCTCTTGAATTTGAATGTGAAGCAAAAACTATTGGATCAAAGCCTTTATTTTTTAATTCTTGGCATTTTTCTATTATTCCATAAAAAGTTTTTGTGTTTGCATGTGATAAATCTATTGCAATATTTTTTTGAACAAGTTTTTCTATTAATTGTTTGCCTAGTTTAGTTAAACCTTGTTTTTTGTCTCCTCTTGCCCCTCCACCGAATTTATTGTTATTGTTCCATACTATATTTGTACTCCTTACGCCTAATTCATATAGTATATCTATGTCATCAATTCTTTCTAGATAATCTAGTCCTTCTATTCCAATTATGTATTTTATTTTTTTCGGTATTAGTTCATACTCTTTGATTAAATTATTAACTTCTTTCAAATTTTCAATTATATTTATTTCATTTGGATTTATATTAAGTTCATCTTTCATCTCATTTGGAGACATGTAAAATAAATTAAAAATTCCACCTATAATATTTTTTTCATTATATATATTATTAAAATTATTTTTTAATTCTGCCAGATTATCTTTATTAATATACACCTGTGTTAGCAAATCGTAATGTAAATCAAACATAATATCACCATAATAAATCTATTTATTAATTTAATAAAATATTCTATATACTTTTAGTTATGTATTAAATTTTCTTATTTAAGAGCAAAGCAACTTAAGTCACTCTTTGTTTTCGTCGATTTGAGTTTTTAAATGAAATGCAGAAATCTCAAAGGCAATAGCAATTGTATAAAAAAACAAGCTTCATAATTAAGCTTGTTTTTTTAATGTGAAAATAATTTTTAAATGTCTTATTCCATCTTTTATGGTATTTAAATGTGGTTTTCTATTTCGTTTGTCTTTGTAAAAATTAATTGGGATTTCTTTTATTTTTAAATTATTTTTTGCTGCTTTTATTATCATTTCACTTGCATATTCCATTCCTGTACATTCGCATTTAAGGTTTAAAACTTTTTCTCTATTATAAGCTCTTAGTCCGCAGTTTATATCTCCTATTTTTATTTTATACTTTTTTCTTATTATAAAACTCAATGCTGGTGTCCCTATATATCTATGCAAAAATGGCATTGCTCCTTTTTCAATTTTTCCTCTTAATCTATTTCCAATAACAATATCATACCCTTTTTCTAGCTCTTTTAAAAAACTTTCTATTTCTAAAAAATTATAACTATCGTCAGCATCTCCCATAACAATGTATTTCCCTTTTGCCTGTTTTGTTCCTTCTATTAATGCTGATCCATATCCCTTTTGTCTTACTTTTATAACTTCTGCCCCTTGTTCAATTGCAATTTGAGCAGTATTATCTGTACTCATATTATCTGCAATTAATATTTCTGCACTTATATTGTTTTCTTTAATAAATTTTTTAGCTTTATTAATGCATATTTCAATTGTGTTTTCTTCATTTAATGCTGGAATCAGAATTGTATAGTCAATCTTTCTCATTTTTATCTCCATTTTTCATTTTAAGTGTTTTTATATTAATTAAAATAATTGATAATAATGCTATAATGGTTGGTAGTTGTGCTCTAAATGTAAAGAAATAGTGGTTATACGAATGATTAAGTAAAAAGCTAAATCTAATATATGGTATTATTCCTATGATACATAGTAAATAATTTATCCAGTTATTTTTTTTATTTATAAGGTTAATAGACTGAAGAGTTACTGCTAGTCCTAAAATTGAAAATATTAAAATATATACACTTTTTATTTTTAATGTATTTATTGGATACAATGTTCTTAAATTTAACAGTATTGCTTTTCTTATTAATCCACTATCTATATCATATTTTCCATTCCAATTAATTCTAAGCATTAAATTATCTTTAACATAATCAAATGCATTAATTTTCAGGATTGCTGATGCCAATAGCCATTTAGCAAGCCATGTTGATACATACGCAACACCCCAAAGGCACAAGGATGCAATTAAAAATATAATTTCTGTTTTGAAATCTTTTATTCTGTTTTCTTTATATCTAATTAGTATTACTAACATTACAGGGACTAATATTGTCAATGTTTCTGTTGTCAAAAAATCAAAAAAGCATGTTAGGATTCCTGAAATAAAAAATAAAATATATAGCTGTTTATTTCCTTTCTTTTCTATTAATAATGCAATTATTGATACAGCAAACATTATTAATACTGTAGAAAAATATTCTATGCATTTTGTTGTTATATGCATCGTTGTAAAAAAACATGAAACTAAAAAAATAATGGACAATATTTTATTTTTCTTAAATAATATTATACTTAATAGTATAAATAATATTGTAAATATTACTTTATTAATTGTATATATTTGGCTTATACTAAAAATTGTTAACAATGGTCTAATTAAACAAATTGTTCCATGCCAGTATCTTAAATATTGTTGATTAGGTTCAAACCCATTTTCTATTGCACTTATAAAATCATCATTTACATCTGCTTTTCTATATTCATAATATTTTGCTTCTAATATAGATTTCATTGGCTTGTTTGAGTCTATATTCAATATTATATTTAGTAATACTGAATCTGCATAATAATGAACTGTTTCATATTCTTTTGAAATTGTTCTTCTATTTACGCCTCTTACTCCTTTAAAATATTCTGATGATTTATTTAAATTATTAATTATTTTATTTTTAGGTATTAATGCACTTAGCACTAACAGTGCAACTAAAATGCAAATTGTAGTAAAAAAAACTATAATATATTTTATGGTACTTTTCATATTTATTTCCTATTTACTTTTTAAACAATTATAGATGACTTAAAGCCATCTATAATTATTTGTAATTTTTAATTATTGTATTAGATTAATTATTGTTCTATTGTTATATAGTCAGCATTTCCTGTATTTTTTATCTCTTCAAGTATTGGGCAAGATCCTTTTAATGTTATTCTATTTTGTTCACTTCCTACACTTCTCAGCATAAGCTCATAGTAGTAATTTGGGCTACTATTATTAAGATTTGCATTAATTATAATATCACCTCTTAATGATGTACAGTTACTGAACATTCCTGAACAATCCGTCACACTACTAGGTATTACCGGCGCTGTTGTCAATGATGTACAGTTACTGAACATATATTCACAACCCGTCACACTACTTGGTATTTCTGGCGCTGTTGCCAATGATGAACAGCCTTCGAACATTCTCCAACATTCTGTTACACTACTTGGTATTTTTGGCGCTGTTGTTAATGATGTACAGCCACTGAACATTGCTGCACAACTAGTCACACTACTTGGTATTTTTGGCGCAGTTGTTAATGATTTACAACCAGCAAACATTGCTACACATTTCGTTACACTACTTGGTATTTCTGGCGCTGTTGTTATCTCTATTTCAGACTTAAGCTTGGATATTGTTTTTACTTCTAATGATTTTCCATCTTGCATACAAATAATCTGTGGAATTGTTCCTTCTATTTTTCCTTCTGTTGTAACAGTTCCTTTATACGCATATCCATCATATCCAGAAAAGTTAGCTTCACTAGCATATTCAGCAAGAGCTATTCCATCTTCATCTCCCATAAGTAAATAATTCCATAAATTTAAGTTTACTATATTTCCATCAGTTCCTATAGCAATATCTGTTATTGCACTAGTACCAGTTGTTGTCTGTCCTTTTTCTGCTGCTTCATTTAATGCATCTTGATAATTTGCTTTTACCCATGCTACTTTTGCTTCTATTTTAGCTTCTGGATTATCTGGTGTTTGTCCTCCATTTCCGTATTCTATTGTTCCATCTGCTGATACTGTGTATTTATTTCCTTTTGGGCTTGTATATGTTCCGTTTGTTCCTGTCCATTCACTAGTTGGTAAATTGTTATCTAATTTTGTAAAGTTTACTTTTCCATCGTCTCCCATTGTTGCTACAACTGCTGATAGTAATTGTTCTTTTTCTGCTTCTATTATAGTATTTGTTGCTGCACTTTTGGCTGTTGTGAATAATCCTCCATTTAAGGCTACTGTTATTGTTACTCCTACTAATATTAACATTACTATTATTGTTATTATTAGGGCTATTAACGTGATGCCGTTAGACTTTTTGTTTTTTAATTTTTCCATTTGTTTTTCTCCTCTCCTTCTTTTGTATTCTTTACTTTTTTATATTTGCTTATGTATATTTTAAGTTATATATTTCTATAAGTCAACCTGTTTGATGTGTTTGTAACGTTTTTGTAATGTTTGTAATATTTTTGTAATATTAAGGCATATAAAAATACCAATTGAAATACAATTAATTGGTATTTTTATATTTTTCCAACTTTTTGTTCTCGCCGATTTGAGTTTCCGAATGAAATGCAGGAATCTCAAAGGCAATAGCAATTATAATAAAAAACTTGAAAATATTTATTGACAGTTTGGAGCTTCTAGGCAGAATTGAACTGCCGACCTACGGGTTACGAATCCGTTGCTCTACCAACTGAGCTATAGAAGCATGCTATTTACATTATTTTAGTATACTATATTTACCTTTTGTTTTCAATAGCAAAAAAAGTAATTTCTCAAATCCAAACAGAAAACTGGCTTTGCCACACTTTTCCCTCGCTAATTTGAGTTTTCGAATTAAATGATAAAGTCTCAAAAGCAATAGCAATTATAACATTTTTGTTGAATAGAAAAAAGGGGTTGTCCCCCTTTTTTCATTATTAAATTATTTTACATATTCATTTAATGCTTTTGTTTTAAAGTTTAATTCTCCTATTTCTGCTGTTGGTACAAATCCTGGTCTTGCATTTATTATATCTGGTATTCTATTTACTACTGTTGCACATGTTAGTTCTACTGTTGCTGGTCTTGCAACTGTTATTGTTGTATCTGGTTCTCCATATACTGACCATTCATTTTTGTCAAAATCTTCTTTTGAATATACTTTTCCAATACATTCTGACTCTATTGTTATTCCTTCTTCTGTTTCAGTTGTAACTATTGCGCTCATTCCTGTTGCATCTCCTGCTTTTACTGTTACTCCTAATGTTTCTGAATAAATATCTTCTTTATTTGTTGTTGGAACTGTTACTTGTGTTTGTGATTTTATTGTTAGTCCTAATTTATCACATAACCATCCATTTGTATTCCACATATATGATGGTAAATATTCTCCACTTTCTATAATTTTTTGTCTTTCTTCATTACTTATTTTATCTACTGATGCAACTTGTTTATCAAATTCATCTAATGTTAAACCTGCTCCATGTGCATTTGCAAGAGCTATTCCATAATCTTCTACATTATAGCTTGAGCTTCCTTTTATTTTTGTTATTTTTTGTGTTGATCCACAGATACTTGTTATTAGTTGTCCCCAATATATATCTTGGTATCCTGTTCCTACTATTGTACATCCTGTTTGTTTTGCTAATTCATCAATTTTTTTAGTTAAATTTGGATTTGAATTCCAAGAATAGAATGCTTCTTCACAAGTTGAAACTGCATTTATTCCTAATTTTGCACATAGCATAAGTGGTTCTTCTACATCTTTTAATAAACTCATTGTTTCTACTATACATATATCTGGTTTTACTTGTTTTAGCATTTCTTCTGCGTCTTTTAAGTCAGTTACTTTTACTCCTAGGTCTTGTCCTCCAATTATTTCTCCTATATCTTTTCCTATGACAGCTGGGTTTACATCAATTGCGCCTACTACTTCTCCGCCTTTTTCCAAAACATACCTCATTGTATATTTTGCCATTTTTCCTGTACCTATTTGTACAACTTTAACTTTTCTTTCCATCTTTCGTTCCTCCTTAAAATATTATTATTTTTTTATAATAGAAAATTTTTCATTTCTATTATATAAATAAAAAACTATAATAAGTATTGCTTTTGAAATTTCCTCATTTTGTTTGAAAACTTAAAAATTACTTTTCTTAATTCATATATACTTCTTTATCCTCTTCTGATTTATCTAAGATGTCTAATTTATATTTATTTGCTTTTTTATCTACTATACCAGTATAAATTTCATATACTAAGCAGAATGGCAATGTTGCTTGAACTGCAACCATAATTAAAGGAAATAATTTTCCAGAAAAATCATATATTATTTCTAAAAATGTTCCCGGATAGTTTTGTGATATGAACATTAAATTGCTACCACAAAATTCATTTACTATATATGCAATAACACTAATTATTACTATTAGCGCAGAGTAATATATCATATCTTTCTTTTCTATTTTTACATATCCTGTTATTAACATTAATAGCCCTATATAAACCATTGTTCCATGCAGTAAAAAACTATGTAAGCTTATGAAATGTATTGCTGGATAAGTTGTTAATGATGTTAACGGTGATATTAAAAAAATCATTCCCGCCACTATTCCTCCTGTTGAAAGGAATACATCTCCAATTCTTTTTAAAGTACCTTTACAAAAGCCACTAAATATGCCTGCATATAGTATCAAACTGCAAAAATATAGCGGTACATATTTATTTACTTCTTTAAAACCATAATTTTTAATATTGAATACAATTTTAATTATTTCCAATATCCATAAAATTATAGTACTTTTTCTTATTATTTTTTTTACATTATCTTGTTTAATATATTTTGTCTTTTTTAATGCAATTGCTACACTTATCATAGTTATTGTAAATAATATTAAATGTCCTAATGAAAACATTCCACAAGGAGTTACTTGTTCGGCATTTTTAAATAACATTTTTTCGCCTCTTCTATTAATATATTTATTATCACGTATTCTTGTTCTTCTCTTAATTCTTGTATAATATATCATATTAACTATAAAAAGTCTAGCAAACATAAAAAGAACAAAGCGACTTTAGTAGCCCTTTGTTCTCGCCGATTTGAGTTTCCG
>CAKPJM010000046.1 GCA_934162625.1 uncultured Clostridia bacterium | reverse complement strand
AATCCATTCGCAACGTTTTTTCCATTTTTAATATTTTAATTTTTCAGAAAGCGATTTACTCACACAAATTACAATTTATCTAATTATTTTTATCTCTATACACTTTGACTATGTCTTTTAAACTCATTTTTGTTCCGTAATTTAATATTGCATTTGAGTATATTTTTATTGTTACTTTTGCTATTACTAGTATTGTTACAACTAATATTGATATTGATATTAATACATCTGTTGGTTTTGCAAGTCCCATCATTATTCTAAATGGCATACAAAATGGTGATGATATCGGGAATAATGATGCAAATATGTTCATTTCACTAGTAGGATTCATCATTGTAAAGTATGATAAATAAAATCCTATTACTGCAAGCATTGCAACTGGTCCATTTGCTGATTGTATGTCTTCTGGCTTGCTTACTGTTGAGCCTGTTAATGCATATAGTAATGCATATGCAAAATATCCTAATATAAAGTATACAATTGTAACTATTCCCAAGTATGGTGTTATTGCTGACATATCTAGCACTTGTTCTATCATTCCTGGCTCTAAAAATGCTTTTGCACTAATTAACGCAGTTCCAACTAGTAGAATCATTTGTAACAATCCCACTATGCCTATTCCTATTGTTTTTCCAAGTACAATAGTTTTTGGTGATGTTGATGTTACAAGTGTTTCTATAATCTTTGATGTTTTTTCTGTTGTAATAGAACTTGATACTTGATATGCACAGAAGTATATAGCATAGAATAGTACTATTGAAAGTAGCATCATTGCGAACACATTTCCATTTGCCTTTTCATCTGTTTGTTCCAATGAAAATTCAAAGTTTGGTGTGATTGATTTTAATTGTTCCTCTGTTAATCCTAGTTTGCTTATTTGTATATTTGTATATAAAGTATTTATTGTAGTAATTATATCTTCTGGCACTTCTTCCATCATTGTTGCATCTTTTATAATATATTTAATTTTTATGTTTTCTTCTTGTTTTTCAACAAATATTGCTGATTCTATTTCTTCATTTTGTATCTTTTCTTTTACTTCATCATATTTTAAATTTGCTATTTCTATTTCATAGCCTGTATCTAAACTTTTTAAACTTTCTAAGGCCCCTTCAAAAACATTGCTTTCATCAACTATAAGTAGCTTATCTACTGTGTCTTCTCCTTTAATTGCTTTTAGTATTTTCGGAACGTTAAATCCTACAACTATCATTACTAAAAATATTATAGTTGAGATTATGAAAGATTTTCTTTTTACCATATCTTTCATTGTAAATTTCATTACTGTAAATAAATCTTTCATACTACTCACCTACCTTTTCTATAAAAATATCATTTAATGTTGGTTTTGTTATTTCAAATTTATTAATTGTTTTTTTATCTTTTACCAATTCATTTAAAAGGTTATGTGCTTGTTCTTCATTATCAATTTTCACAGTATATTCATTATTTTTTTCGTTTTCTATTTCAAGTCCTAATTTTGCAATGTTTTCTACTATAGACTCATTTGATTCTATTTGAACTCTATTTGCCGGATATTGATCTTTTATTTCTCTCAAATTTCCTTGCAATACAGTTTTTCCTTTATTTAAAATTAAAATATCACTGCAAAATTCTTCTATTGTTGACATTTGATGTGCAGACATTATTACATATTTTCCTTCTTTTACTAAATCGATTATTATATTTTTCAATAAATCTGTATTTACTGGATCTAATCCACTAAATGGTTCATCTAAAACAACTAACTCTGGATTATGTATTACAGCAGTCATAAATTGAATTTTTTGTTGATTTCCTTTTGATAATTTTTCTGCTGGCATTTGCATATATTCTTCTACTTTTAATTTCTTTGCCCAAGTACTTATTGCACTATCCGCTTCTTGTTTTTTCATTCCTTTTAATTCTGCAAAGTACATTAGTTGATCATATATTTTTACTTTAGGATATACTCCTCTTTCCTCTGGAAGGTATCCAAAGTTAACTGATTTCCTATCAACTTTTTTTCCATTCCATGTTATTTCTCCATTATCTTTTTTTATTATTCCAAGTAGCATTCTTATGGTTGTGGTTTTTCCTGCCCCATTAGTTCCTAAAAGTCCAAAAACTCCTGGTTTGTTTAGAGAAAATGAAATGCCATCAACCGCTTTTTTTCCAACAAATGTTTTAGAAACATTTTCTAAAATTAGTCCTGTCTTCATTTTTTATCCCCTTTCGTTTTTAATTGTTTTTATAATATCACTTTCAATGATATTTGCCAATAGAAGCTAAAAAGAATTTATATTTATAAACTCCTCTATCAGCACATGTATAAGAATATCAAATTTATTAAGAAAAGTATACAAACCATTGGTTGAATTTAGAAATTTGCCTTTTGCTGTAACTATTTATTCTTCCCCTTATATTTTTTTGGCGTATGCAATACGCCCCTACATTTATTCTACATTATTCAAATTTAAATATTCAGGACAGTTCCTAGAATTTTTTTAGATATTTTTTCGGGCAGACACAGGGCCTGCCCCTACATTTAAGGAATCCTAACCTTGTTGTATATACAAAAGTTTTCGATTTTTCCTTGCTTACTTTCTTCATTTGTTCTGCCTTAATTTTAAACATTTTTGTATTTATATTATCCTAATGCTACATCCAAAATCATCATAATTACAAACCCTATTGCAACTCCTATTGTTCCAATATTTGAATGTTCTCCTGATTGAGATTCTGGTATTAGTTCTTCTACAACCACATATATCATTGCACCTGCTGCAAATGATAAAAGATATGGAAGTATTGGAACTATAGCATTTGTAAGCAATATTGTAATAATGGCACCTATTGGCTCTACAATTCCAGAAAGGGTTCCATATAAAAAGGCTTTTGGCTTTGACATTCCTTCACTTTTTAATGGCATTGATATAATTGCTCCTTCTGGAAAGTTTTGTATTGCTATTCCTATTGCTAAAGCAAAAGCACCTGCCATTGTTATTCCTGCATTTCCTATAAGAGCACCTGCAAAAGTAACTCCAACAGCCATTCCTTCTGGTATATTATGAAGTGTAACTGCAAATACCATCATTGTTGTTTTCTTTAATTTTGCTTTTATTCCTTCTGGTTTTTCGTTATTTAAATGCAAATGTGGTATTACACTATCTAATACAAGTAAGAATACAATTCCTAGTATAAAACCTATTGCTGCAGGAATCCATGCTACTTTTCCTTGTCCTTCTGCCATATCTATTGATGGAATAAGTAAAGACCATACAGAAGCCGCAATCATTACACCAGAAGCAAATCCTAATAATAGTTTTTCTACTTTAGAATTCATTTTGTTTTTCATTAAAAATACCATTGCAGCTCCTAAAGTTGTTCCTAAAAATGGTATTGCTAATCCGATTACTAAATCCATATAGTCCTCTCCTTCTTGTAGAGTAGAGTCCCTACAATTTTTTATTCATTTCCTTTTAGGCTTGAAACCATATCTATTGTTTTTACTTTTCTTGCTAAAACTTTATTTACAAAGATTGCAACTATTAAACTTCCAATAGTAGCATACAAGTATGATAATGCATTTACTTGTGCTATAAAATCATAGTTTTCTCCTAAAGCTTTTTCAAATATATATACTATCATAAAATATCCTAATGGTAAACCTGCAATAATTCCAATAATTGAAAACCATAAATTTTGTTTTACAAATATTTTCTTTATTTGTTTATTTTTAAATCCTAAAACTTTTAGTGTAGCAAATCTTAAATCCTCATTTTTATATAAAGAATCTGGTTTATAATCTAGTCCCAAACTTTCATAAAATTTTCTACTAAAAGTCCTAATGCACTTGCTACTAAGCTTATTATAAAACCATAATTTACATATAATCTTGTTATTTTTCTTCTTTTTATTCCTAATGCTTTTAATGTTTCTATTTATGTTCTTTCTTTTTTTACAAATGTTACTTATTGCAAACCAAAATATAAAAACAAATATTATATCATAAACATAAAGAATTAGATTACGAAAAAATGATAGATATTGTTATTGAAACCATAAATAATATGCTGGCGAAATAAAACTCCTTATAGAAACTTTTATAGTTTCTATTTTTATGTAATCATTAATCTTCTTATAACTTTTTCTTTTGGCGTAAACACCATATATTTTATAAAATATTTTTGTAAAGGATTAAAGAATGCATTTAACAACAATATATCTTTCATTTTAAACTTAATTCCTTTTTTTCTTAAATAATCACATGTGTACAATTTACATCCTAAACATTTAGCAGCACATGTATAATCTTCTTTTAAATATTCACACAAGGTAAATTTGCTAAACGGTCCTAGCCATTTTATTTTGTAATGCCTACAACATCCCCATGTTGAAGAAGTATTTCTTTTTTCTCCACACTTGTTGTCTTGAAAATCGCATAAATTCTTTCCATAGAAGTAACTATCTAAGTAATTGCATACTGTATCGTAGATGTAATTATATCTATCATATCTAGTTTTAAAGAATATTGCATTAATTGCCAATATAAATTCATTTTGCCTTTCATTATTCTTATCATAATTTATTACATATCCTAGTTTTACCTCATCAGTTTTCTCTTCAATTCCAATTTTTACTGCATGTAATTTTATTAACACTTTGATGTGTAGTACCCTTTTTATAATTTTTTTATAGTCTTTCTCATCAAGAGTATTAAAATCAATTTTTAATATAAGATACTTATTCCTTATAATTTCTCTAGCTTTTAGTTCTCTTATGTCTTGTCCCTCTAAGTCTATATCGTTTTCTTCGAGTTCTAAACAGTACTTATTGTCTAACTTTATTTTATTAATCATATACCATATCCTCCATTTTAATTATATCAAACTATCAATTTTATTGCAATAAAATATCAGTATATAAAATACTGGTAGGCTATTGACATGTAATAAAATTCATGGTATGATTTATGTATAGTAGGTTCTACCTACTAAATCTTTAGAAAGGAGCGTACTGTTATGGCATACAAGACTAACAGCGATTTTCACCGTGACTATCCCAACGGATATGAAAAGGGTGGCACCGTCTATGATGGTAATCACAACCCTATTGGATATAGAACCGGTGATGGCGACTATCGTATAAACGATGGTAGTTGCTTCGATCGTCAGCTTTATCACAACAGCAAATAGTACCCTCTAGGAAAAGAGTAGCAGATTAATTCTGCTACTCTTTCTTTATATACATTTTCTATTACCTATGAGATTTTCTATTTATTTTAGAAATTTCTTTAAATTTATCTCTTTTTTCTTTTAAATATGCTTCGCTGTCACTATTATATTTTGCTTCATTTTTTAACTTCAAATAAGAATTATATCTTTCTTGAGATAGTTCTCCATTTTCTATTGCTTCTAGTATTCTACAACCTGGCTCATTTGTATGTGTACAGTCTGAAAATTTACAGGTACCCAAGAATTGTTCTACATCTTTAAAAGTTTTATCAAGCCCCTCTTCACAATTCCACATTCCAAGTTCCCTCATTCCCGGTGTATCTATTATCATTGTTCCATTTGGTAGCATCAGTAGTTCTCTATTTGTTGTAGTGTGTCTTCCTCTTGAATCCTCTTCTCTTATTTCACCTGTTTTCATTACTTCTTTTCCCATAAGTTCATTTACCAAAGTTGATTTTCCTACTCCAGATGAGCCTAGAAATACAAGCGTTTTTCCTGTTTGAAAGTATTTATTTAAGTCTTCTAGCCCCTCTTTTGTCTTGCAACTTATAGCATGAACATCTACACCTATTGCAACATCTTCTACTTCTGAAATGTATTCTTTATAATTTTCTACCAAATCACATTTTGTAAGTATTATAACTGGTATCGCACCAGAATTCCATGCTAAGCTTAAGTATCTTTCTATTCTTCTTATATTAAAATTATCATTTAAGGATTGCATTATAAATACATAGTCAAAATTTGCTGCAACTAGCTGTTCATGCTGTTTGTGTAATTCATGATTTCTATCTGCGGAAGCAGAAGCTCTTGAAAATGAGCTTTCTCTTTTTAGTGTTTCTAAAATCAAGCTATCACCTAAGTCATTCCATTCTATCAAAACAAAATCTCCTATTGTAGGATATATTGAATTTGGATTATCGTAATAGCTTCCTTTTTTTAGTCTAGCAAATGTCTTTCCTTTATTACAAACAATTTCGTACCTGTCCCTATATGTTGTTATTATTCGTGCAGGTATTCCCGCTCCATTTATTATATAATTTTCTTTTTTAAAACCATAATCTTCTATATTCATTTTTTACCTCCTAATAATCTTTTTTAGATTACTACGAGATCCAATCTTAATTTTCTCAAAAATACCTCCTTATCAATTAGTATACTTAATATAATTTATATCATAAAAACAGATAGTTAGCAATGCTAACTATCTGCTTTTTCTTAATACTATTTAGCTTTATTTTTCTTTTTTAATACATTTGTAACTACTATACCTATAATAGCTATAGTTAACATTCCAACAAAAACTAATATATTGTCACCTGTTCTTGGATTTTTTGAATTAGTTTTGTTGTTAGTCTCTGTATTCGTGTTATTATTATTGTTTATCTCTGTATTGCCGTTGTTTTTATTTTCATTGTTGTTGTTTCCATTCTCAGTTTCAGCGTTATTTTCAGCCAATGTATAAACACTAAAGTGATTTGTTCTGAATATAGCATATCCATCTTTTACTTCAACTTTATATTCTTCTGTTTTTCCATCGCTTGAAGTATAATATGCTACAAGGTTTTTACCTTTTAAATTATCTGGTACAGGAATTCTTACTTCAAATGTGCCATCATCTAATTTGGTAATATAATCTTCTAGAGAATTAGAATATAGTTTTAAGTCAAACATTGCACTTTCTTTTACATCTAGCAATTTAATAATTCTTTCATATTCTGCTCCGCTTGTTATTTCATTTGCTCTAATATTTGTATCTAGTGGTATTGCTGATGAATTAGAACTAATTTCTATGTTTGTTGTTATATCTGCTGTTTTATATGTTGGTGTTACCATTTTTGAGGTATCTCTCTTTATAAATATATGGAATTTTTCTTCTTTGTTACCTACTTTTATAGTGGCTATAAAAGCTTGATCATCCTCTGTTATTCCTTTAACACCAATTTCATCTTCGAAATTATTATAAGTTGGTATAAAAAGATTTCCATGTTGTAGATACTCTTCAAATGTCATATTTGGATCCATTTCTGGCCAGTCTATTCTAGCATCATAAAAAGTTCTTGCCCAAGCTTCATAAGCTGTTCCCAAATATGATATAGTAACTATTCCTTTTTTTCCTAAATATTCATCAATTCTTTTTTGAGCAGCATTCATTAGTTCTTCTTTTGTATTACCTGTTTCACTTGGCACATAAATTACATGTTCTGCTTGTGTTCCTAGAGCATCATCTATATGGTATATAACATTATCATATTTAAATACTGCTATACCTAATCTTAATGTATAGAAGGGCCTGTTCTCTCCTGCTCTATTATCAACATAAAAGTCCATATTTTTGTAATTTAAATATGATTTTAATTCTCCCGAAAACATATCTAAAGATTCAGTTTCATTTTTTCCTACATTGTTTACCCAATAGTTTATTAATTCTAAATCTCTAATATTAAAGTATTCTATATTACTTGGGAAATTTTTAATAAAGTGGTCCATTTTTTCTTTTATAGTATTATTATAATTGTATACAATACCTACATTGTGAGTTTCTCCATTTACTGTAAGGTCACAAGAAGAAAAGTCATCAGATAAATTCTCATAGCTTATTTCTTCTCCATCTTTCATAAGTAAAAACTCAAAATATCTTTCAAATATTATTTCATCAGTAGGTTTTACTCCGTTAATTTGTATTTTTCCATCTTTATTTAAAAAAGCTTTAAATTCATTGCTTTTTTCTGGGTTATATACAATTTCAACAATATGTTGTTCTACTAGTCTACCATCTGAATTTTTTCTCATTCCTATAGTAGCTTTTGTGCATTCTTCATTTATTAGCGCTGTTGATTTACTTCCATCATAATAATTAGATATCTCAAATCTATAGTTTGCATTCCTTAGAGCTATTAAACTTTTATTAATTTTATCCTTCTTATTATTTTGTACAGATGTTCTTATTTCTAATTTGCCATTTTTTAATATGCTTTTAAAATTTTCGCTATACTCTTCTTCAAATACAACTTCTATTTCATATTGTTCTGGTGTAGTACTATCGAATATATTACGTGTAATTGTACATTTAGAAAGATTTTCATCATAATCTAAAGCATAAAAGCTATACTTTTGAACATCTCCAAATTTTGAAAGATATTCCCTTACAACTGCAAGTTTATCATTTAGCATTGTAGTATCTTTTACTACAAGTTGTCCTTCCTCATTTAAGATATTTTTAAATTCTTGGCTCATTCCTTCTGGAATTGCTGCAAATACTTTGTTTGGTACTATTGTAAATAAAATTATTGTGACTAAAAACATAAATATTGTCAATAAAATTTTATTCATTTTCATCTTTTGAAAATCCCCTTTCGTTTTTGGTTTTATAACCTTAATTTTCTTATATCATATAACTTAAATTTTATCAACAAAATATGTTATTTTTTTCTTATATAAGATCAAATCGTTTCACCAACAAGC
>CAKPJM010000045.1 GCA_934162625.1 uncultured Clostridia bacterium | reverse complement strand
ATTGGCACAGGGGGTGCCTCTACATTAAATAACATATTATTTTAAAAACAATAATCTACAAGCTCACGGGTATTTCCCGCATCAAAAGGCTGTCGACGTATTGTTTATAAAAATATATAACTACAAATAAACATAAAAACCATTAAAAAAAAGAATGGCATATGATAACATCCTTTCATAGTAAAAATAAACACAAAAGAAAGGATGAAAACAAATGGAGAAATTAAAGAATGTAGGGGCAGGCCCTGTGTCTGCCAAAAAGGAAGTTATAGATGACTGTCCTGAATTTTCAAAAAGAAACAAACCAAAAGCACATGGAATGCGAAATTTGCACTCGAATTTTAAGGGAATTACCTTAATTGCCCTAATAATAACAATAATTGTAATGCTAATATTGGTGGGAGTAACAATTACAGTAGCACTAAATGGAGGGTTATTTGAAAGTGCAAAGCAAGGTACAACAGAGACCGAAAAACATGCAATTTTAGAAGAAATTATTGCAATGGCAAAATGGAATACCAGTGGAGAATTAGAAGTAGAAGAACTAATATCAAATGTAAAAAGTAAATATCCAGAAGCAAGTTATACAGAGCCAAAACTAGAAGTGCCAGGGAAATATGGAAAATATGAATATAGAGTCTCAAAAGAAGAAATAGAAATATACAAAGAAAAAACAAATAGTTCAAATATATGGGAACAAAGAGGGTTAAAAAGTGACATAGTTTATGATAGGTTATATAGCACAGCAGGTGAAACTGGATTTGAACAAAAATTAAATTTAAAAAGTAATGGAGGAATATATATAGAATTTAAAAGTAGTGAAAATTTTGACTATACTTCAGAACAAGTCGACGAGTTTATAACAGCAGGATACATTACTATAGGAGAAAAAACGTTGAAATTGGATGTTGGGACAGGTATATATATGACTTATATTATAGAAGATGCTAACACAATAAGAATAGATTCAAATAATGATGCTAATGGAAGAGTTCTAAATTAATTAAAAATATAATATAAACTTTCAAAAAAGTGGTTGTAAAACTGCAAGTTAATTGATATACTTATAATGTGAAAAATATAAGTATATCAATTTTTTTAGGAGGTAATTAAATGGAAGAAGAAAATTTAAATGAATTAAATAATGAAGAAATAAAAAATACAGAAGAAACTGCAGGTGAAGGAATTAAAATTGCAGATGATGTTGTTGCTATAATTGCAGGTAAAGCAGTATCAGAAGTAAGTGGAGTATCTGGAATGGCAGGAGGCTTTGCTGGAGGAATTACAGAAGTTTTAAGTGGAAAGAAAAATTTAACTAAAGGAATAAAAGTTGATGTTAACGAAAATCAAGTAAAAATTGATGTTAATATAATTGTAGAATATGGTGTAAGAATACCAGATGTAGCATTTGAAATTCAAAATAGAGTGAAAAAAGCTGTTGAAACAATGACAGGTTTAAAAGTATTAAGTGTAAATGTACATGTTCAAGGTGTAAATACAACAGAAGAAAAACCAGAACAAGTAGAACCAGAAAATAATGAAGAATAAGGAGAATTAAAAAATGAAACTTTTAGATAGATTTAATTTAGTATTATTTTCAATATTAATATTAGTAATATCATTGATAGTATGTTTATTATCATTTGGATGGATAGCAATAGGACTAGCTTTTGATGGAGTAGAATTTTTAATAACAAATACATTAGCAAATAATATAGCTTTAGGAGTATCAATTGTTTTAATAATTTTAGCAATCAAATCTATATTTTTTAATTCTTTTTCTAAAGAAAAAAATGAAAGCAAAGATGGAATATTATTAGAAAATGATAATGGAAAGCTTTTAGTATCAAAAGATACAATAGAAAGCTTAGCAAATACAGTTGTAAAATCATTTGATAGCGCAGAAAGTGTTATGACAAAAGTAGAAGTTGACAGTGAAAGCCATGTTAAAATATATATAACATTATTTGTTCATCCAGATGCAGTAATAAAAGAGCTATCTAGCAAACTTCAAACTAATGTAAAAGACACTATAAAAAAATCATTAGATTTAGACGTAACAGAAGTAAATATTAGAATTAAAAATATTAGTGTAAAAAAAGAACCAAATATAAAAGAATAAGAGGATATTAAAATGAAGGATATTAAAGATTTTTTTATTAAATACAGAGGAGCAATAATTGGAGGCTTAGCAGCATTAATAGCATTATTATTAAATCTTCACAAAGTACTAATTGTTATTTTAATAATAGTAGCTGGTATACTAATAGGAAATTATGTACAACACAATAAAGAATTTGTAAAAGAAAAACTAAAGTCATATATAGATAAATTATAATTGGAGGAAACAATGAACAGATCACAAGTAAGAGAACTAGCATTTAAACTATTATACCAAATAGAAATACAAAAAGAAGTAAGTAATGAAGATATAGAGCTATTTTTTGAAAATAATCAAATAAATTCAGAAGAAGCTAAAGAATATATAGAAGATGTAATTAATGGAGTTGCTAAAGAATCAACAGATATCATAGAAGAAATATCTAAGAACTTAAAACAAGATTGGGAAGTAGACAGAATTTCAAAAATAAATTTAGCATTATTAAAGCTTGCAATTTATGAGATAAAATATAAAAAATTGCCATATAAAGTAGTAATCAACGAAGTAGTAGAACTTGCAAAAAAATATGGAGAAGAAACATCACACTCATTTATAAATGGAATTTTAGCAAGTGTAGTTAAGGGAGAATTAAATTGAAAATAGAACCAATTACTGTATCTTACTTAAATAAATATATAAAAGACAAAGTAGCAGAGGATGAATACTTAAACAATGTTTATGTCAGGGGTGAAATATCTAATTTTAAACACCACTATACAGGACACATGTATTTTACATTAAAGGATGACAATTCTTTAATAAAATGTATAATGTTTAAAAGTTCTACTGCTACTTTAAATTTTGTCCCAAAAGATGGAATGAAGGTTTTAGTTTTAGGAACAGTGTCTGTTTTTGAAAGAGATCGGAATCTATCAAATATATGTAAAAGCCATGAAAGAAGATGGAATAGGAGATTTATATAAAGAGTACGAAGAACTTAAAAGCAAGTTAGAAAAAGAAGGCTTTTTTGATGCAAAACATAAACAAAAGATCCCATTTATGCCAAAAACAATAGGTGTTCTAACATCAAAAACAGGTTCAGTTATAAAAGATATTATAAATGTATCTACAAGAAGAAATCCGAATGTTCATATAAGATTATTTCCAGTGCCAGTACAGGGAAAAGGAGCGGAATTGGAAATTGCAGATGCAATCAGAATAATGAACGAAAAGAAATTGGCAGATGTTCTAATTTTAGCAAGAGGTGGAGGCTCAATAGAAGATTTATGGCCATTTAATGAAGAAATAGTTGCAAGAGCAATATATAATTCAAAAATACCAATAATTTCAGCAGTAGGTCATGAAACAGATTTTACAATAGCGGATTTTGTAGCAGACCTAAGAGCACCAACACCATCTGCAGCAGCTGAACTTGCAGTACCAGATATAGAAGAAATAAAAAGAAAACTAGAAACATATAATCAAAGATATAAAAACTCTTTAAAAAAGAAAATAGAATTTATGAAATTAAGATACCAAAAATGCATGGCATCAAAAGCATTTACAGACCCTACTTCAAAAATAAAAGAACAATATATAAATTTAGATATAATGATTAAGAAATTAGAAACATTAACAACAAATAAAGTAAAAGATTTGAAAACTAAATCTGTGGAACTAATTTCTAAATTAGATACATTAAGTCCACTAAAAACCTTAACAAGAGGTTACTCAATAGCACAAAAACAGGGCAAAACGATAAAAAGTGTAAAAGAAATAAAAAAAGATGATACATTAGACATAAGACTTATAGATGGAGAAGTAAAAACAAAGGTACTTTGAGGTGAAAGATATGGAAAAGAAAAAAAGAATAATAGCAATATGCATTGCAGTGATTTTATTAATTATAACAACCATATTGATAGTAAAGTTAATAAACATTAAAAACAATAAGGAAAGAGAAGTTGCAAATACAAACGAAAATTCAATACAAAGCAATATTGTAGAAAACAACACAATAGAAAATAATATGATAGAGAATGATGAAGAAAATGAGATTACTGACAACACAGTTATAGAGAAAGAAAAAGAACCTTCTGAAAACAATACAAGTATTGGAGAAGAAGAAATTACAAAAACAGAAATAGAAAAAGAAAAGAGCAATAAAGAAAAAGCAATGGAGATAGTAAAAAAAGACTGGGGAGAGGATGATAATGTTTATTTTTCATCTGATGATTCAGCTAGTACTAATGAAGAATATGTAATATATGTAAGAGAAAGCAAAACAACATGGGAAATATGTAAATATACTGTAAATGTGGAAAAAGGAACTTTTACAAAAGAACAATAAGAGGTAGGCACGCGAATATATTGAAGGAACAAGTTATGTGCCTGTATATAATAATAAAAAGGGAGGCAAAAATGAGCACAGAGAATAAAGAATTAAATTTCGAAGAAACAATGCAAGAATTAGAAAAAATAGTACAAGAACTAGAAAAAGGAGATTTGAATTTAGATGATTCTATAAACAAATTCGAAGAAGGAATGAAACTTTCAAAAAGTGCAAGTGATTACTTAGAAAAAGCAGAAAAGAAAATAACAGTTTTAATAAATAATAATGATAACAATATAGAAGAGCAAGAGTTTTAATAAAGAAAATATTTAGGAGGTAAAAGATGGAAGATATCGAAATTGCAAGACAAGCAAAACTACAAAACATAACAAAAATAGCAGAAAAACTAGGAATAGAAGAAGAATATCTAGAGCAATACGGAAAATATAAAGCAAAAATATCAAATGACTTATGTGAAAAGCTAAAAGATAAAAAAGATGGAAAATTAATACTTGTGACATCTATAAATCCAACACCACTAGGAGAAGGGAAAACAACTATATCTATAGGTTTAGCAGATGGGCTATCTAGAATAAATAAAAAAGCTATACTTGCATTAAGAGAACCATCTTTAGGACCAGTTTTTGGAATAAAAGGAGGAGCAACAGGTGGAGGATATGTTCAAGTTGCTCCAATGGAAGAAATAAATCTTCATTTTACAGGAGACATACATGCAATAACTTCAGCCAACAATTTGCTTTCTGCATTAATAGATAACCATATTTTTCAAGGAAATGAATTAGGTTTTGATAAAGTAATATGGAAAAGATGCGTAGATTTAAACGATAGAGCATTAAGAAAAGTAGAAATATGTTTGTCAGGAGAAAAAAATGCAGTTCCAAGAGAAGATGGATTTGATATAACAGTTGCATCAGAGATAATGGCTATATTCTGCTTAGCAAAAGACTTAAAAGATTTAAGGACGAGAATAGGAAATATAGTAGTAGGATATAACAAAAAGGGAGAAGAAATAAAAGCAAAAGACTTAAAAGCAGAAGGTGCAATGACAGTACTTCTAAAAGATGCCATAAAGCCAAACTTAGTTCAAACATTAGAAAACACTCCAGCATTAATTCATGGAGGACCATTTGCAAATATAGCACATGGATGTAATAGCGTAATTGCTACAAAAATGGGAATGAAACTTGCTGATTATTGCATTACAGAAGCTGGATTTGGAGCAGACTTAGGAGCAGAAAAGTTCCTGGATATAAAATGTAGAAATCTACCAAAGACACCAGAGGCAGTAGTTTGTGTGGCAACAATAAAGGCATTAAAATACCATGGTGGAATGCCAATAGAAAATATAAAAGAAGAGTCTATAGAATATCTAGAAAAGGGAATTCATAATTTATTAAAACACGTAGATAATCTAAAACAAGTATTTGGGCTAAATGTAATTGTTGGAATAAATAAATACATAACAGATACAGATAAAGAACTAGAATATTTAAAAAGTAAGCTAGAAGAAAAAGGTGTTAATATAAGTTTGGTTGAAGCTTGGGCAAAAGGTGGAGGAGGAGCAATAGATTTAGCAGAAAAAGTAGTAGATTTGTGCGAAAAACCATCAAGTTTTAAATACTGTTATGAATTAAATGATAGTATAAAAGAAAAAATAGCAAAAATAGCAACAAAAATATATGGGGCAGAGGGAGTAGAATACAGCGAAGAAGCAGAAAAAATAATAAATGACTTAGAAGAAAAAGGCTATGGAAATATGCCAGTATGCATAGCAAAAACACAATATTCATTCTCTGATGATGCTAAAAATTTACAATGCCTAGAGCCATTTAAAATACATGTAAAAGATGTAATATTAAAAACCGGGGCAGAATTTATAGTAATACTTACAGGAAATATATTTACAATGCCTGGACTTCCAAAGGTACCTGCAGCAGAAAAAATAGATATAGATAACAAAGGAAATATTATTGGTATTTTCTAAAATGGCGATTGATAAAAACGGCAAGCTATGATATTATATAAGTGTAAATATTTATACAAAATCCACTTATAACCTAGCTAAGGGGCAGAGCTAGGTTGCACTGAGTAAGGATGACATAAATTCTTTTAGCAAATAATTTTGTAAAGGTGGTATAAATGAAAAAAATTAGATATTTATTCTTTATAATATCTACACTGGGATTAATAGCAATGCTTGCTATAGAAGATTTGGATTATTTCAGTGAATTTAAATATCTTTATTTATTTAAAATTATTTTCGTAATCATGTTCTTTATAGGAGTAGTGCTAATAATCCCGGAAAAATAAAGGATGTACTAAACTGCCCAGAGTATATCCTTATTTTTTATTCAATAACAGGTGGAACAAAATTTTCAATAGCATTTCTAAGCTTTGAGTGATGAATTACAAAGTGTATAGAAGGACTAGTATCTTTAGAAACCATTACCCATTGATTTTCACAAATAGAAATTTGTATATTTCTAAAAGTATGGTTAGGATTATTAGTTAATATATAATTCTTATTATTCTTTACATATTCATTTGTTAATTCTAAATGCTCCAAATACTCATCATAATTATAATAAATTCTTTTCTCATAAAAACTATTTGAAAGAGATAATGTAAGAGGAGAATTATCAAAATCCTCTTTAGAAATTTTAGAGATTTCATCTTCAAATTTATTTGTTTTTAATATAGTTGAAATTATATCTTTTTGTTCTTGTACTGCAGATTTTATAATCTCAATATCTTCATCAGAAACTTTATTACGTTTTAATATTTTTAGAAGAAGCTCATCAGAAATAGTATGAATTGGAAGTGAAGATAAAATTCTTCTTCTATTTTCTTTATGTTTAGCACTTGAAGATATAAAAGCAGAAAAAGCATTTTTAGATTCTGCTCTATAAATTTCCATAAGTGGAGTAGCCTTTTTTAATAAACAATCTGCCTTTGTTTTGTAATAAGCAACTTCGCTTTTATTATTTATCAAAGAATATTTCCCTTCATTATGGTATCCACTAATACATTCGCCAGTAAGGGCAACTGTGCCAGATACATAGTTGAAATGACAATATGTAGAGTTAGGAACTCCTTTTAAATAATATGGAGAAACCTGACCAGTCATATATATTGGAATCCAACTTTCTAGCCCAAGCATCATTTCGTTAAAAGGCCTATCTAGATTATGAATTATATTTAAGTGAAGTCCTTTTTTTAAAGTCATAGCAATAGCAAACATCCATTTTTTACCGAATTCAACATCTTGTGCCATATCTTCCATAGGCATATCGCTACACATAAAAACAGGTTCTGTAGATTTAGAAAGTACAGTAGCTTTAAAAAAGTCCAACTCTCCTTTTTTCATTTCTTCTATACCATAATAATTTTTAGAAGCTTGTTTATAAAAAGGAACAAAAGGAACTTTCATCTCATCAAAATGTATAGCTTTAATATATTGATTTAAATCAAATGTATCTAAATTATTTAAAAAGTCATTAATATAATCATGAGTAGGAGCAGAGTTAGTAGAAAGCCATTCCATTAATTTTAAATTGTATTTAGAAGAATCATTTAAATCCTCTAATTCACAGTTTATAAGGATAGAAACAGCCTTTTTATTATCAGGTGAACTATATTTTGCTACGATAAAACTAGATACTGATTCAATAAATTCTTTAGGTTTAGATGGCTTTCTGTTTCCAGTACGAATTCTAGAAACAAAAGAAGAGTCATATCCAATAGAGCGAGATAAATCTGCAATATTAATATTCAATGTAGAAACAAGCTCACTAAAATTTTTGCTTAATTGTTCAAAATCGATAACAATATCACTAAGTGTATTTGCTAAAGCATTGTAAATTTCTTCTTTAGAAAAATTTACTTTTTTATCAACACTTATTTTGTACAAGCCATTAGATAAACTTTCTAATTGCTTACTTTTTATATTTGGAGTTCTTTCTCCATTACGATAACGACTAATAACAGCAGAAGATAATCCAGATGCATTTGCTAGTTCTTGAGAAGAACATTCAAGCTGTTCTATATAATTATTTAATTTCTCACAAAAAGTCATAATAGCCTCCTAATTGGCACTTTTTTCATATTATAGCATACCACAAAAATTCTAAAAAAACAATTACCAAATTGTCACGGAAAAATTGGTAAAAATTATAGAATAAAAGCTTTAATATGATAATATATGAATACAAATATAATGGGAAAGGAGTAAAAGAATGAGAAAAGTTAAAATCTTATCAATTCTATTGATAATTTGTTTATTAGCTAGTATACTATTCTCGATAGCAGTAAACAAAGTATATGCAGAAAGCAAAAATGAAGTAACATTAAATTTTGAAGGTGGGATTATTCACGATGGTTATGTAGAATAT
>CAKPJM010000044.1 GCA_934162625.1 uncultured Clostridia bacterium | reverse complement strand
ATAGTAAGTATGATAACTTCTAATATGTTAATAGAAAAGACAATGCTAGCATTAAACGGAGCATATTTTGGAGTGAATGATCCTGTATTTAATGTTGATATAGGATACTATATGTTTCAAAAACCTTTTATAGAAGCATTAATAATTTATTTTATAGGGCTAATGGTTTTGTATACTATATATATAGCTGCTTATTATATAATTTCATTTAACAAATATTTTGAAAAAGGAATAGACCCTGCAACTTTAAAGAAGAACACATTTGTAAAACAAATAATCACTAATATAGTATTAATAATATTGGCAGTTTCAGCAATTACGATTGTTAAAGTACAAGATGTAGTATGCGGAAAATTTTTGAATTTATCTAATGGAATAAGTTTATATGGAGCAGGACTAATAGACGTTACAATTAAGGTTTGGGGATATAGAATATTTGCAGTAATAATTTCTGTTTGTGCAATTATGGCAATTAGAAATTTCAAAAAGGAAAACTTTAAAAAAGTTATTGGCTGGCTAAGCACTATACCAATTTATTTAATTGCACTATTTTTAGTTATTTTGGTATTCGATTTGGTTTATATAAATAAAAATGAGTTGGATAAAGAAAAATCATATATTCAAGATAATATAGCATTTACTAAAAAAGCTTATGACATAAACATAGATGAAATAGAAATACAAAACAGTGGAACAATAACTAAAAATGATATAGAGAATAATCAAGAAGTAATTGATAACATAAACATATTAAATGAAAGCACTGTTAAACAAGAACTTAAAACATATAAAACAAGTTCAGGATACTACGATTACAATACAACAAAAGTTGGAACATATAATATAGATGGAAAAGACACATTAGTATATATTAGTCCAAGAGAAATAATAAGCAATGATACAAGAACATATAACAATAAAACTTTTGAATATACACATGGATATGGAATAATTGCAAACTCTGCAAGTGAAGTAGATGAAAACGGAAATCTATTATATTTACAAAGCGAATTTAATAATAATGAAAAAATAAAAGTAAATGAGCCAAGAATATATTTTGGAATAGAAACAAATGAACCAATAATAATTAATGCAAAGAATAAAGAAGAATATGATTATCCAATTAACAGCACAACTACTAATACCAATACATATACAGGAGAAGCAGGGCTAAAACTTAATTTTATAGATAGGCTAATATTAGGAATAAAAGAGAAAAAATTAGGAATTGCATTTTCAGGAAGTATTACTAAAGAAAGTAAAATAATTACTTCTAGAAATATAATTAAAAGAGCAAAAACAATAATGCCATATTTAAAATATGATGAAAATCCATATATGATTGTAACAGATGATGGAAACTTAGTATGGGTTTTAGATGCATACACAACCTCAAATAATTACCCATATTCTCAAGAAACAATAATAGAATATGAGGGAATGAAAGAAAAAATAAATTATATAAGAAACTCTGTAAAAGTTATAATAGACCCATATAATGGAACAACTAAATTCTATATAACAGATACAACAGACCCTATTATAACAAGCTATAAGAATATATATCCAAGCTTATTTGAAAGAGAAGAAATACCAGAAAATATATCAAAACATTTAATGTATTCAAAATATTTATATAATATTCAAGCACAAATGTTAGAAATATATCATAATGTACAACCAGAAGTGTTATATAGACAAGATGATGTATGGGATGTTTCAAAAGAAAACACAACTAGAACAACTAGCACAGTTGCAGGAACATATATAGAGCCATATTATACACAAGTTAAAACAGTAGATAACAATAACTCTATATTAGGACTAGTAGTGCCATACACAATTTCAGAAAAGCAAAATATAGTATCATATTTAGTTGGATCTTGTGAAGGCAATAATAAGAAATTAACCTTATACAAATTTAAGACAGAGAATGCAATACTTGGAACAACACAATTAGATACTTTAGTAGAACAGGATGAAAAGATATCAAAAGAATTAAATACACTTAATATAACTGGAACTAGAATAGAAAAAAATATAATAGTAGTTCCAATAGATAATACATTACTTTATGTTGAACCTATATACCAGGTAATGCTAAATGATGAAGAAAAAGTGCCATTATTGAAAAAGGTAATAGTTGCATCAGGAAATAAAGTAGCAATAGGAAATACCTTAAAAGAAGCACTAAACAATTTATTGTCTCAAGAAGCTATTAATATAGAATTTGTTAGTGAAAACAAAGAAGAATTACTAGAACAGATAATAAATGCAAATAAAAACTTAGAACAATCAAATATGAGTAACAATTGGGAAATGATAGGAAAAGATATGGCAAAGCTTCAAGATTTAATAAAACAATTAGAAACAATGACAGAACAAGAAAAATTAAAAGAATCAGAAAAAACAAATGAAAACAGTCACAAAAACGAGATAGTAAATGAATTGGCAATATAATACAAAATATATAATTATAAATAAACATAAAACCTATTAAAAAATAAAAAGACATATGATAACATCCTTTCATAAACAAAAGAAAGTATGAATGTATGAAAGGATGAGAAACAAATGGAGAAATTAAAGAATGTAGGGGCAGGCCCTGTGTCTGCCCAAAAGGAAGTTATAGGTGACTGTCCTGAATTTTCAAAAATAAGCAAACAAAAAAACTTTGAATGCAACAATATGTATTCAAATTTCAATGGGATTACTCTAATTGCCCTAATTATTACAGTAATTGTAATGCTGATATTAGTAGGTGTAACAATAACAGTAGCATTAAATGGAGGGCTATTCACAACAGCAAAAGATGCGGCAACAAATACTATAAAAGCATCAGAAAAAGAAAGATTAATAGAAATAGCAGTAGCAAGCTATAATGTATCAGAAGGAAAAATAACTAGTGCAGATGATTTGGCAAGTAAAATAGAAAGCAGTTTAGGATTAAAAAAGGATGAAGAAAAATCAACAGAAACAAAATTAGTAATAAAAGGCAAAGATACATTTTGGCAGATAGACCTGACAACCGCGGAAGTGAAAGAGAAGAACATAATAACAGGTGTTGCATATAAAGTTCTAGATGGAGGTGCTTATGTTATAATAACTTCTGAAGATAAAGTTATTATAAAGTACCCTGATGGAAAAATTGAATATGAGGAAGAAGTAGGGATGATAGTTTCAAATGAAACTGTTGATTGGGATAGCCTAGGAGTTACAAAAATGGAAGAATTAACTGAACAGGAAATACAGGAATTTAAGGAAGTAGGCTTAGATAATTTCCCTCCTACGATGGAAGAAGTAAAAAATCATAGAAGATTTTTATATGTAGATAATGAATTAAATATGTATATAGATGAAGAATTTTTAGCCCCAATAAGTATTAATGAAGAAGACGGGACACTTAAAATATGGGGAGATGGATTTGCGATCATTGATAATGCAGTAGATATTAATGATATTTTGAATTAAAAATTATTCTAAATTTTTAAATTTTGTCGGTAATGAATTTTAAATATTTTTCTATATAATAAAAAATGCTTGCATAATTTGAAAATATATAGTAAAATAGTAATGCTTGTAAAAAGCAATTACCTTATACTTAACTAAAAGAAGATCCGACTTTTATGTTCAGTTTAAGGCATATTATTAAAATAGGAGGAAAGAATAATGACAAAGGAAAGAAAACAAGAAATTATTAATACTTTTAAAAGAGACGAAAAAGACACTGGATCATCAGAAGTTCAAATAGCTCTTTTAACAGAAAGAATTAATGAATTAACAGAGCATTTAAAAGTTCATAAAAAAGATAATCATTCAAGACGTGGACTTTTACAAATGGTAGGTAAAAGAAGAAACCTACTTAACTATTTAGCTAAAAAAGACTTACCTAAATACAGAGAAATAGTTGAAAAATTAAATTTAAGAAAATAATCTTATTTTAAGGGCGGATAGATACTTTCCGCCCTTAATTGCTAAAAAAGAGGTGTGAAGTAAAAAGTACAAAAGTATGTAAAACCTTGTAAAGCATTGGATTTATAAATCACACTTCAAATAAGTTTGTTTATTAAATACAATAAATAGGAATATAGTAGCTTGTATAATGTGTTTAAAGAACATATTATAGAGGTTACTATTTCTAGAAAATTGTATTTGAAATATATTATTAAGGAGGAAGAATTATGTTTAAAACATATTCAATGGAACTTGCAGGAAGACCACTAACAATAGAAACAGGAAAATTTGCAGGATTAGCAAATGCAGACGTAGTAGTAAGATACGGAGAAACAGTTGTAATGGTAAATGTTACAGCTTCAAAAGAACCAAGAGAAGGAATAGATTTCTTCCCATTATCAGTAGATTATGAAGAGAAAATGTATTCAGTAGGAAAAATACCAGGAGGATTTACAAGAAGAGAAGGAAAGGCAGCAGATAAAGCAATATTAGTATCTAGAGCAATAGATAGACCAATAAGACCTTTATTCCCAAAAGATTTTAGAAATGACGTTGTAGTAGTTGCAACAGTATTATCAGTAGAACCAGACAATTCACCAGAAGTTTGTGCAATGATAGGAACATCAGCAGCACTTTCTATATCAGATATACCATTTGGTGGACCAACAGCAGCAGTTAAAGTAGGTTATGTAGATGGTAAATTTGTTATAAACCCAACATTAGAAGAAAGAGCAAAAACAGAATTAGATCTAACGGTTGCAGGAACAATAGAAAAAATAGCAATGATAGAAGCTGGAGCAAAAGAATTACCAGATGACAAAATGCTAGAAGCAATAAAAACAGGACATGAAGAAATAAAAAAAGTATGTAAATTTATTTCAGATATAAAAGAAGATATTGGAAAACCTAAAATGGAATACAAATCTTTTGAAGTAGACCATGATATATACGAAGAAATAGAAGCAAACTTCGAAGAAAGAATGTATAATGATGTACAAGCTTTAGAAAAAGAAGTTCGTGATAAAAACATGGAAAAATTATCAGAAGATGTAACAAACTACTTTATAGAAAAATATGGAGAAGAAAGAGCAGAAGAAGTAAAACAAGATATAGCAGACAGTTTATATAAATTAGAGAAAAAATCAGTAAGAAAAATGATTTTCGAAGAACATAAAAGACCAGATGGAAGAGCAATAGACGAAATAAGACCACTTTCATGTGAAGTAGGATTACTTCCAAGAGTACATGGTAGCGGACTATTTACAAGAGGACAAACACAAGTATTATCTGTCGCAACATTAGGAATGAAAAATGAAGAACAAATATTAGACGGGCTAGATGAAGAAGAAACAAAAAGATATATTCATCAATACAATTTCCCTTCATACAGTGTTGGAGAAGCTAGACCTTCACGTGGACCTGGTAGAAGAGAAATAGGACATGGAGCTTTAGCAGAAAGAGCATTAGTTCCAGTAATACCATCAGAAGAAGAATTCCCATACACAATAAGAGTTGTATCAGAAGTATTATCTTCAAATGGTTCTACATCACAAGCAAGTATTTGTGGAAGTACACTTGCATTAATGGATGCAGGAGTTCCAATTAAAAACCCAGTAGCAGGAATTTCAACAGGACTTGTTTCAAATCCAGAAGATCCAGACGATTATGTAATGCTTACAGATATCCAAGGATTAGAAGATTTCTTTGGAGATATGGACTTTAAAGTTGGAGGAACAAAAAACGGAATAACAGCAATTCAAGTTGATATAAAAGTTGATGGATTAACATACAAAATAATAGAAGAAGCTTTTGCAAGAACAAAAAAAGCAAGACAATATATACTAGATGAAATAATGGCACCACAAATAGCTGAGCCTAGAAAAGAATTATCAAAATATGCACCAAAAATTACAGCTATGACAATAAAAACAGAAAAAATAAAAGATGTAATTGGAAAAGGTGGAGAAACAATTAATAAAATAATTGATGAAACAGGTGTAAAAATAGATATAGAAGAAGATGGAAAAGTATTTATTTATACACAAGACTCAGAAAAAGCAAAACAAGCACAAAAAATGATTGAAGATATAGTAAGAGAAATAGAAGTTGGAGAAATATACGAAGCAACAGTTACAAAAATAATGCCATTTGGAGCATTTATGGATCTAGGTGGAGGAAAAGAAGGATTACTTCATATTTCTAAAATATCAGAAAAAAGAATAGAAAAAGTAGAAGATGTTCTAAAAGAAGGAGATAAATTCCTAGTAAAAGTATTAGATATAGATAATCAAGGAAAAATAAGTTTAACTAAAAAAGGATTAGGAATAGAAGAAGAAACTACAGAAGAATAGTTTGTTAAGATTTCTCTAAAAACTTGCAAAAATTTTATAATAATAGTATAATATAAAAGGTGGCATAATAGTATATAGTACAAAGATAGCTTTGATACTTTTGCTAAAGCCATCTTTTAAAACTATAATAGGAGAGATAAAAAATGGAATATTTATATATACTACAACAAGCAATGGTGTGGATTATAACAATATTTTGGCTATATAATATAGTTATTAGTGCATGTTCATTAGTTAAATTAAAAGATAAGCCATTATTAGTAGATAAAAAACACAAATTTATGGCATTGATACCAGCACATAACGAAGCAGCAGTAGTAGCAAATTTAGTAGAAAGTTTAAAGAATCAAAATTATCCAAAAGAACTCTTGGATATATATGTAATAGCAGATAATTGTACAGACAACACAGCACAAATAGCTAGAGATGCAGGTGCTATTGTATATGAAAGATTTGATAGCGAGAAAAAAACAAAAGGTTATGCAATGCAATGGTTTTTAAATAAAATGAATGAACAAGGTGCTGAATATGATGCAATGTGCGTATTTGATGCGGATAATGTTGCAATGCCAGATTTCTTTACAGCAATGAATAAAAAACTTTGCCAAGGTGAAGAAGTAGTTCAAGGATATAGAGATATTAAAAATCCAACAGACTCTTGGATATCAGCGGGATATGCACTATTCTATTGGACAATGCACAGATTTTACCACTTAGCAAGATACAACTTGGGATTATCACCATTATTAAATGGAACAGGATTTATGGTAAAATATGATTTGATTAAAGAAAAAGGATGGAATACAAAAACTTTAACAGAAGATATAGAATTCTCTTTAATAAATATTGCAGAAGGTAGAAAACTAGGATGGGCAACAGATGCAATAGTATATGACGAACAACCATTAGAATATAAACAGTCATGGACACAAAGAATGAGATGGTCTGTAGGACATATCCAATGCGTAAAATATTATTTAAAAGACTTAGCTAAAGGTGTAAAAGAACACAAAACATTAATGAATTTTGATGGATTACTTTATTTAATGGGAATGCCAATGCTTATAATAACATTAGGACTATTAGTAGTAAACTTTGCAATATATGCAGGAAACGGAATGACAACATCAGCATTGCTTTGGAACTATGCAAGATATATAGGAGCTACTTTCTTGCTACCACCACTTACAGCAATACTTATAATGTGGCTAGATAAAAGACCAATTAAACCAATGCTTAAAGGAATACTATGTTATCCATTATTCTTAGGATCTTGGATTTTAATAAACATAAAAGCACTAATAAAACCAGATACAACTTGGACAAAAATTGAACATACAAGAAGTGTAAAAGTAAATGAATTATCTAATAATTAAAATAGAACAAAGCGACTTTAGTCGCCCTTTGTTCTCGCCGATTTGAGTTTCCGAATGAAATGAGGAAATCTCAAAGGCAATAGCAATTATAGCATTTTTTATATACTAGGAAATTAGAAGTTTCCTAGTATATAAAAAAGGGGAGTGTGAGCTCCTCTTTTTTTTACAGATAAATTGTAATTTGTTTGAACGATGCTAGGGACTGTCCCTCTTTTGTCGACTGACAAAAGGGGACTGTCCTGAATCGTAAATATAATCTATTGCAAACGTTGTAAGGGGGCACCCTCGACGACCCGCAATCGTAGAATTAACAAAAAATATATTGCACATGTGATTTAAAAATTATGATGATTGTAGGGGCAGGCCCTGTGTCTGCCCAGAACAGATTATTATTAAGGTGATTTCTTTATTCTTCATTGAGAATTTCAGGACAGTCCCCTTTTGTTATTCAACAAAAGAGGGACAGTCCCTAGAAATTCTCTCAAGCAACTTCCAATTTGTTCAACTAAATAGTGACAAAATAAATCTTAAATGATATAATTTAATTTATGGAGTGAAGCTTATGATAATAGATAAAATAATAGAAAGTAAAATTAAAACATATGCTTTTGTAGGACCATCTGGAACTGGAAAGAGTTATAGAGCACAAATGGTAGCAAGTGAAAGAGGCATAAATTATATAATAGATGACGGGCTTTTAATAAAAGAAAATGAAGTTATTGCAGGAGTTTCTGCAAAAAAAGCAGCTACTAAAATAGAAACTGTAAAAAAGGCTTTGTTTAATAATCCTGAAGAATCGGATGAAATAAAAAAAGCTTTTAGAAAATATAGACCAGAAAGTATATTAATATTAGGAACATCTGATAATATGATAAAAAAGATTAGGGAAAATTTAGGATTACCAGAACTTACAGAGACTATATATATAACTGATGTAGCTACAGAAGAGGAAATGCAAGAAGCAAAAAGAATTAGGCAAACTCAAGGCAAACATGTAATACCAGTGCCTACTTTCGAAATAAAAAAAGACTTTTCCGGTTTTATATTGGACCCACTTCAAATATTTAAATCTAAAGGCAAAAATGCAAAACCATATATATCGGAAAAATCTATAATAAGACCAACGTTTAGTTATCTTGGTAATTTTAGAATATCAGATACAGTATTTAGACAAATAATAGAATATTTAGCAACAAAAATTGAATCTATATATAAAGTTAGTAGAGTTAGAATAGATAAAATTGGTGACAATGAGGGGATTACAATATATATAGAAGTAGTTGTTGAATATGGCTACAATATATTAGAGGCATTAAAAGAGTTTAAGAAAAAATGTAAAAAAGAAATAGAAAACTTAACAGCAATGAATGTAGAAAATATAGATATAGTTGCAAAAGGGGTACATGTACCAGAAAAAATAGAAGGAGAATAAATAATATGAGTTTTATAGTAGGAATAGATGGACCAGCAGGAAGTGGAAAAGGAACTGTAACAAAAAATGTTGCAAATAAATTAGGATTAATTAACATAGATACAGGTAGTACCTATAGGTG
>CAKPJM010000043.1 GCA_934162625.1 uncultured Clostridia bacterium | reverse complement strand
CATAGATACAGGTAGTACCTATAGGTGTGTTGCTTTAGAAGTTATAAACCAAAAAATTCCCTTAGAAGATAAAGAAAGAATAATAGAAATAGCAAAAACAATAAAAATAGAAATTGAAACTTTATCAGATGGTGATAAAATATTTTTAAATGGCAAAGAAGTTACTAAAGAGATTCGTTCAAAGGAAGTAACACAAATAGTATCTCAAATATCTTCTATTAAAGAAGTAAGATTCCAGATGGTAGAGCTACAAAGAAAACTAGCAGAAGGCAAAAACGTAATAATGGAAGGAAGAGATATCTGTACATATGTATTTCCAAATGCAGATGTAAAAATATATTTAGATGCTTCTGTAGAAGAAAGAGCAAAAAGGAGATATAAAGAAAAAAATATAGACATGACATATGAAGAAGTTATAGAAAACATCAAAAAAAGAGATGAAAATGACAAAGCAAAAGAAATAGGAGCATTAAAAAAAGCTGAAGACAGCATAGTTGTTGATACAACAAGTTTAACAATAGAAGAAGTAGTAGAAAAAATTATAGAAATAATTAGAAAGAAAAACAACAAAATTTAATTTGCGTAAACGATTCTATGGACTGACCTGAATTGTAGATATAATCTATCGTAAAGAGTGTAGGGGCGATTTCTATGGTGCATTGCGGGTCGCCGAGGACGACGAACGCCCTACAGCATTTGCAATGAATTATCGGATGTTTTTTCGGACGGGTACGGAGCCCCGCCCCTACATAATTAATAAAAAACGAAAAAGGAGCGTAGTATGAAAAATGTACTTAGAATAATAATAAAATTTTTATTTAAAATTGCAGCTATAATAATGTATAGACCCAAAGTGGTAGGAAAGAAAAATTTACCAAAAGATACTGCAGCAATTATTTGTCCAAACCACGTTCATGCATTAGATTCAGCTGTAATAATAGCAATGAATAAGAGAAAAATAAATGTTTTAGCTAAAGAAGAATTGTTTAAAAATGGATTTATAAGGTGGATAGCGGATTTATTTGGAATATATCCAGTAAAACCAAATAGTAAATCTATGGAAAGTGTAAAAATATCACTAAAACTGCTAAAAAAGAATGAACTTTTAATGATGTTCCCGGAAGCTACTAGACAAGGAATGGCAAAAGGAGTAAAACCTAAAGATGGAGCAATTAAACTGGCAATAAAAGCAAATGTTCCAATTATACCAGTTGGAATTCAAGGAAATTTTAAAATCTTTAGAAAAGTAAAAGTAAATATAGGGGAACCAATATATTATTCTGAGTATAAAGATGAAATTAATAATAGAGAATTACTAGATGAACTAATAGAAGATTTAATGAAAAAGATTGTTGTATTAAGAGATGAAAAAATATAAAGAAATGCCCTCAATTACTAATTAAAGTAATGAGGGCAAAACTAAGGGATTATTTGTCAGAATCTTCATTTCCTGAACTTCCGCTAGAATCATCCTGAATGGTTACAGTATAATTTTCAGGCAAGAACTTTGTTTTAAGTTCATACAGAGTTCCATTCTTATCAGAAACTATTATAGAATATCCATCTGATTTTCTTTTTAAGTTTGAAATTTTCAACTTAATTCCAAATGGCCCTGAATAATAAAACTTAGCAAGTTCTGCCCCAACATCACCCAAAACTTTGTCTAAAACTTCATAAACCTTAAATGATTCTCCAGTTTCCAAGCTTATTAATTTTGCTTTGGGATGGACAACAATATAGTCAGACCAACTGTTGCCATCCTTAACTACCAGAATCTTTCCAGGCTTATAAGGAGTAAGATTGAAAATCTTTTTCCGCATAAGCGAATTAACTATTGCAATAACGATTATTACAATAAAAAGAACGAGGATAAGAACTGCTGAGAATTCCGGATGATTCAAGATAAAGTTGACTGCTTTTCCAATAACTGCTGCTGTGTTTTTCATGTAAGAAAACCTCTTTCGTTGTTTTTTTAATCCCTCTAATAAAGGATGATAAATATATTATACTACATAATATACAAAAATGCAAGCACACATCTTGACAGATAGCCAATAATAGAGGTATAATTAATTGTTAGCAAATTTAGAGAAAAATAGAGGGGATTTATAATGAGTAACGAAAAAATTAGAAATGTAGCAATTATTGCACACGTAGATCATGGGAAAACTACTTTAGTAGATGCACTTTTAAGACAAAGTGGTACTTTTAGAGCAAATGAACAAGTACAAGAAAGAGTAATGGATTCTAACGACTTGGAGAAAGAAAGAGGAATTACAATATTATCAAAAAATACATCTGTAATGTATAATGATGTAAAAATAAATATAGTAGATACACCTGGACATGCTGATTTTGGTGGAGAAGTTGAACGTGTTTTAAAAATGGTTGATGGTGTACTATTGCTAGTAGATGCATTTGAAGGGGCAATGCCACAAACAAGAGAAGTTTTGAAAAAATCACTAGCTTTAAACTTAAAACCAATAGTAGTAATAAATAAAATAGATAGACCAGGAGCAAGACCTTTAAAAGTAGTAGATGAAGTACTAGAACTATTTATAGAATTGGGAGCAAATGATGAACAGTTAGATTTCCCCGTAATATATGCTTCAGCAAGAGATGGATATGCTAAAATGAATCTAGAAGATGAATCAGATAACATGAAATGTGTATTTGAAACAATAGTAAATACAATAGATCCACCAAAATGTGATGAAAATGGACCTATGCAAATGTTAGTATCAAATATAGATTATGATGATTATGTTGGAAGAATTGCAGTAGGAAGAATTGAACGTGGAATAATAAAAGAAGGAATGCCAGTAGTAGTATGCAAAAAAGATAAAAATGAAAATTCAAAAGTAGTTAAAGTATCTACTTATATGGGATTAAAAAAAGTTGAAGTACCAGAAGCAAAAGCTGGGGATATAGTAGAGATTTCTGGTATAACTAACATAAATATAGGAGAAACAATCTGTGATATAAACAACCCAGAAAAAATAGATTTTGTGGACATAGATGAACCAACAGTTACGATGACATTTTCTGTAAACAATGGACCATTTGCAGGTAGAGAGGGAGAATTTGTAACATCAAGACATATAAGAGATAGATTATTTAAAGAATTAGAAAGAAATGTATCTTTAAGAGTAAAAGAGACAGCTTCACCAGATTCATTTGAAGTTGCTGGACGTGGAGAACTACACTTATCTGTATTAATAGAAACAATGAGAAGAGAAGGATTTGAATTATTAGTATCTCGTCCAAAAGTTATATTTAAAGAAATAAATGGAGAAAAATGCGAGCCAATCGAAAGATTAGTAGTAAATGTTCCAGATGACTGCATAGGAAATGTTATAGAAAAACTAGGAAGAAGAAAAGCAGAAATGATAAATATGGAACCAGCAGAAGATGGACATACTAAAATAGAATTTAAAATACCTGCAAGAGGATTAATTGGATATAGAACAGAATTCTTAACAGATACAAAAGGTGAAGGAACAATGAACCATATATTTGATTCATATGAGCCATACAAAGGAGATGTTGTTTCTAGAGCAAGGGGAACAATAGTTGCATTTGAAGCAGGAAAAGCTATAACATATGGATTATACAATGCACAAGATAAAGGTGATTTATTTATAGGACCAGGTACAGAAGTATATGAAGGAATGATAGTAGGACTAAATTCAAGAGGAGAAGATTTAGCAGTTAATGTATGTAAAGAAAAACATTTAACAAACACAAGAGCTTCTGGATCTGACGATGCATTAAGACTAGTACCACCAATACAAATGAGCTTGGAAAAAGCAATAGAATTTATACAAGATGATGAACTAGTTGAAGTAACACCAAAAAGTATAAGGTTAAGAAAGAAGATATTAAATAACAAAGATAGGGAAAGAGCCGCTAGGAGGTAATATATGTCTTCTTATCAAATAAGATATAATCATAAAAGTGGTTTTTTTACAAAAGATGGAAGATATAGAGGAGGAGTTAGGTGCGAACAAATGCCTATTCTGGAGCCTCGTTTCGACCCTGCCAAAGAAGATAGAGAAAACAGAAGAAAAGTGATAAAAGAAATTATTAAGCTTGTAAAAAATGGAGAAAAATTAGAAGATGCTTGCGATAGAATGGTAGAAAAATATAAAAATGATTTTAAATATCTACCTTTGGAAAACTTGCCACAAATATTCGCTAACTGGTACAATGGAGCAATAAGAGAAAAAAAGGAATTTGAAAAAGGATTGGAGTATTATGCTAAATAAAATAAAACAAAAAGCGTTAGAAGAGCATATACCTATTTTAATGGATGATACATTAGAAACAATAAAAGAAATTTTAATAAAAGAAAAACCAAAAAAAATTTTAGAAATAGGCACAGCTGTTGGATATTCTGCTATATGTTTCGCTAAAATACTATTAGAAAATGGTAAAGAAAAAAATATATTAATTGATACAATAGAATTGGATGAAATAAGAGCAAGAGAGGCTATAACAAATATTTCTAATATGAATTTAGAAAATATAATAAAAGTTCACATAGGAAATGCTGTAGAATTATTGCCTACATTTAATGACAAATATGATGTGATATTTATAGATGCTGCAAAAGGTAAATATCCAATATTCTTAAAAGAAGCAATAAGGCTTTCACATAAAGACAGTATAATACTAGCAGATAATATATTATATAAAGGATATGTTATGAGTGACTACAATAAGCATAAGCAAAGAACTGCTGTAACACATTTGAGAGAATACATAAAAGAAGCAAAAGAAAATGAAATTTTAGAGACTAAGATTTTAGAAGTAGGAGATGGATTAGCTATAAGCAAGATATTATAAAAATTCGCCTGAAAATTGTTTTCAGGCGAATAAAAATTTTTAGAAGCTTTTATTTCGTTGCATAATTTCAACAGCATATTCCAAACCTACTAAATCCATAACTATATCGTTATAAAAACGATATCCAGGAATATGAACTTTACTTCTGTCGAAAGAAATAGGCTTGTATTTTACGCTCTTATAGATAGTATGGCCTGCGCTACCATGGATAGCATTAAAATGCATATCAAAGGTTCTTACCTGAACTTCAAAGCAGAAACCAGAAGAATTTCTGAAGGTTGCATGCAAAGATTGATATCCAGTTTCCTCTTTTGGAACCTGAATATAATCAGTTATACCATAATGAAACTGGCTTAAAATCTCAGAATTCAAAAGCAATACGCCCTTCTCAGAACTGTGAGAAGTTTCTTCACATATAGTAAAACCTTCTTCCAAGCAACATTGAATTAACTTTTCCAAAACCGTATAACAGGATTTAATATCAGAATTAAGAAGGATAATTCTAACACCCAACATATCTCTAATAAGATCAAGAGAGTTGTTAAGCTCTAAATTTCTTCTTATTTTCTGTTCAACACTAATTAAGGATTTTCTCCTTCCAGCAATACGAAACCGTAAGTGGGGGAGTTCTCTATTGAGAATAGAGTAAAACTTATCGAAAATCTTTCTTAGAGTTGTATAATTTCGGCTGTTGATAATACTTCTATACTCTAAAATTTTATTTGCGTGAAGCAAACTCTGATTAGAACCTTCTTGCCGTAACATATTGGAATATGCATCAAGAACTCCAGGAATAGAGTCTTGAGTATATAAAGCTTCTTCAAAAGGTGTTGTCACATTGATTCCTCCTTTATAATTTTTTATATGAATATTGTGACATAAATAAATTATACCATTATGTGAGCTTCTAGTCAAATCTCATTGACATTACCAGGATAGACCTATATAATGTAATAAAAACTTAAATAAAGGAGTAAATAAATGAACAAACCAGAATTGTTAGCACCGGCAGGTTCATTAGAAAAAGCTAAAACAGCTTTTAGATATGGAGCTGACGCTGTATATATGGGAACGGCAAATTTATCATTACGTTCAAGAGTAACAGTGAATGATGAAGAGTTAATAAAAACAATTGAATATGCTCATAGCATAAGCAAGAAAGTTTATGCAGCATTAAATATATATGCCAGAGATAATATGTACAAAGAAATAGAAAATCAAATAATGATATTAAAAAAAGCAAAAGTTGATGCTTTTATTATTTCTGATGGCGGAATAGTAGAAATGGCAAGAACACTAGCTCCAGAAATACCAATACATATAAGTACACAAGCCAATATTACAAGTTATCATACAAGCAATTTTTGGAAGAAGAATGGAGCAGAAAGAGTTATACTTGCAAGAGAATTAAATAAAGAAGAAATAAAAGAAATAAAAAATAATACAGATTTAGAAATAGAGATATTTGTGCATGGAGCTATTTGCTACAGCTATTCTGGAAGGTGCAATTTAAGTGACTTTTTGGCTTCTAGATGTGGAAATTTAGGAGATTGTGCACAAAGTTGCAGATGGGCATATAATATGTATATAGAAGAAAAAAATAATCCAGGAAATCTTATGCCAGTAGAACAAGATAAAAATGGAACATATATACTTTCTTCAAAAGATTTATGTCTAATAAAAGAAATACCAGAAATAGTTGATATGGGAATAGATAGCCTAAAAATAGAAGGAAGACTAAAAACTGAGTATTATTTAGCAACAGTAATTAGTGCATATAGAAATGCAATAGATGATTATATAAAAAATCCAGAAGAATATGATTATACAAAATACATAAAGGAATTAGAAAAAACCAAAACTAGAGGACTAACAACATTCTACTTTAATGATAAAAACAATAGAGATTTTCAAGAATATGGAGGAAAACAATATAATCCAGACTTTGAGTTTGGAGGAAAAGTTTTAGAAAAAAGCGAAGAAGGAAAAGATATAATAGAAATTCGTAATAGATTGCAAGTAGGAGATTCTATGGAATTGCTAGTTCCAAACGAATTAGAACCTAAAAAGTTTACAATAGAAGAAATGTGGGACGTAGAAACAAAAGAATCTATAACACATGTGAATCCAGGAAAAGAAGGACAAAAGGTTATACTAAAAATACCAACAGAGGCTAAAGAGGGATGGATATTAAGAAGAAAAAAGTAGAATAAAAGGCAATAGATAAAAGAGAAATACAAGCTCTTTTACTATTGCTTTTTTTATAGTTTAAATATATAATTTAGAAGTAATTTTAAGAGGAGACATGAATATGGATGAAAATTTATTAATTCCAAATTTGCAAGATGAAATAGAAGAAAAAGCAGAAGTATCTTTAAGGCCTAAAACATTAAATGAATATATTGGACAAACCAAGGTAAAGGAAAATATGAAAATATATATAGAGGCTGCAAAAAAGAGAAATGAGCCATTAGATCATATTTTATTATATGGCCCTCCAGGACTTGGAAAAACTACTCTTGCAACCATTATATCAAATGAAATGAATACGAATATAAGAATAACATCAGGGCCTGCAATAGAAAAACCAGGAGATTTAGCAGCACTTTTAACAAATCTTTCACCAAATGATGTTTTATTTATAGATGAAATTCATAGATTAAATAGAAGTGTAGAAGAAATACTTTATCCTGCTTTAGAAGATTACAATCTAGATATTATAATAGGAAAAGGCCCTAGTGCAAGGTCAATTAGATTAGATTTACCAAAATTTACTCTGATAGGAGCAACAACAAGAGCAGGCTCACTTACAACACCATTACGTGATAGATTTGGAATCGTTCATAGATTAGAACTTTACGATGTTAAAGACTTAGATGAAATAGTAAGAAGATCAGCAAAAATATTAGAAGTTAATATAGATAAAGAAGGATCTTTAGAAATAGCAAAACGTTCTAGAGGAACTCCTAGAATAGCAAATAGATTATTAAAAAGAGTAAGAGATTATGCAGCAGTTTTAGGGGATGGAAATATAACAAAAGAAATTGCAAAAATAGCATTAGAAAAATTAGAAATAGATGATTTAGGTTTAGACAATATAGACAGAAAAATACTAAAAACAATTATATTAAACTATACTGGAGGGCCAGTTGGAATAGAAACTTTAAGCTCAACAATAGGAGAAGAAGTAGAAACAATAGAAGATGTATATGAGCCATATTTAATGCAAATGGGATTTATAGCAAGAACTCCAAGAGGCAGAATAGCAACACCAAATGCATATAAACATTTAGGAATAGAAATGGTAAACTAAGAGAGGAATTTTATGAAGTTATTATTACATACATGCTGTGCGCCTTGTAGCGTATATTGCATAGATGAATTAAGAAGTGAAAATATTGAACCTACGGTATATTGGTTTAACCCTAATATACATCCATATATGGAATACAAAGCAAGAAGAGATTGCCTAAAAGAATATACAAAAAGTATTGGCGTGAATGCTATATTTGAAGAGAATTATGGATTAAAAGAATTTTGCAAGAATGTAATTAATGATTTAGAAAATAGATGTGTAAATTATTGTTACAGAGTAAGATTAGAACAAACTGCAAAATTTGCGAAAGAAAATGGATATGATAGCTTTTCTACAACTTTGTTAGTAAGCCCATATCAAAATCATGAAACCCTAAAACAAGTAGGAGAAGAACTAGCAGAAAAATATGAATTGAAATTCGTATACAGAGATTTTAGAGTAGGCTTTAGAGAAGGACAAGCAAAGGCGAGAGAACTAGGACTATATATGCAAAAATACTGTGGATGTGTGTTCTCGGAAGAAGATAGATATAGCAGACAGATAAACAAGGATAAAGAAATTCATGAGTAGAAATGGAGAAATATGAAAGCAAAAGATGTTAGTAAACTAGCAAGAAAACTATATATTGAGATAGAAAAAGATGGGATAGACAGAGTAAAAGGCTTGTTTTCTAAAGGAGAAACATTGTCTCAAGAATTAAAATTTGATGTTAATGAAGAATATTTAAAGAAAATGATTATGTCACAGCTTAATATAGGAAGAATGTTAATGTCTCACAAATATAGGAATAGTGGATTTGATGAAAGAACTGCATTCAATAATGAAGCTGATAAAATAAGAAGACAAATTGATAGTCAAGAAGTTTTAAAATTTGATAATCCCACATTAGAAGCATTATTTGGTAACTCATTAAACATTTCTACAGAGCAAGAATATGAGGAATGGAAAGAGTTTGTAGATAGCGATAGACATAAAGAAAAAAAGTTTGATACTATTTATTTAGAAGAAGAAGCTAGATTTGGCTATGAAAATGAAACTAATCCATTGAAAAAAATTATCAAATCTTTCAAATATAGAAGGTTGTTAAAAGAAGAAACTTTAGAAGATTCTTATGTAAAAAAAGTAAGAGAAATGATAAGAGAAAAAATAGCAGAAAATCCAGAAG
>CAKPJM010000042.1 GCA_934162625.1 uncultured Clostridia bacterium | reverse complement strand
ACGAAAATTACAAAAATGATTATGACCAAATGAAAGCATTGGGAATACTAGCAACAGATACACCAAAAGATTACTGGCTGGCTTCTCGTTTTGTGGGTGTGAGCTCTAGCAGCGTCAATTTCAGAACGCGCTATATCTACTACCATGGTGATTTGGACGATTACTATTTGTGCTATGTGGACAACCATGGTAACGTTAGTGGCTACAGCTATTCGTCTGCGGTCCGCCCCGTAGTTTCTCTAAGCTCTGGAATCCTAGACGGAAAAACAGAAGAAGGCACAAGAACAAATCCAATAAATTTAGATTAAAGAAGATAAATGTCGCCAAGAAGGACTCTGTACTTCTGGGTGTTTATGAGATAATAAAAATGTAGTTTTTTTCCAACATAAAAATGTAGGAAGAGCTTGTCAAAATTAGTGTGTAAATTTTTTTAACATACTTAATTAGCCAAAGGCCAAAAATTAATATAGCAAATAATTCAAAAAATTTCTTTTGTATTCAGCGCAGTACCTTTTTTGGTACTACGCTGTTTTTTTGCATTTTTAACTTTTTTCTTTTTCAAAATGTAGGGGCAGGCCCTGTGTCTGCCCAAAAAAATGGCAACGAATTTCAAAAATAAATTTTCTCAAAGTATTGACTAAAAGAATAAAAAGGTAAACATTAAAATACAATTTGCATATTAGTAGAGCTGGTAATTGAATATATGCAAATTATAATGAAGGAAATATATGAACGAAATATATAAAAAATTAATGAATAGTGTAAACGAAAAAAATTTAAAGGAAAAATTACAAAAGATAGAAGAAATATTATATGAAATATGAAAAATTTAAAATAGTAAACTTAGTAAAAGATTTAATAATTGCAATTGATAAAAATTTAGTAAACTTCCCTAAAAAAGAAATAGAATTGAAACAAGAAATTAAAAAAAGTGCATATGAATTACTTGCAATAGTTTATGAAGCTAAACAAAAGAGAAGATTTACAAGAAAAGGCAATTGCAAAATTAAAATACATAGATTTCTTAATAAATGTTTGCTATGATAAAAAAATAATTAATGGAAAAAAATACTTAAAATTTGGAGAAAATATAGATAATATAATAAGATATGTTTTGGCATGGAAAAATTCTAATAAATCTATGTAGGGCATGTTTGTAGGTTGGCTTCTCGCTTGGTGGATGTGAACTCTAACAACGTCAATTTCAGAACGCGCTATATCAACAACAATGGTGATTTGAACGATAACAATTTGTGCAATGTGAACAACAATGGTAACGTTAATGGCAACAACAATTCGTGTGCGGTCCGTCCAATAATAACAATCGAAAATCCATAATCTGACAATAATTTACACACCATATGGTACACTATCTATGAAAACAATCAAAAATTTAGAATATAAGATTTGCGTAGGAAGGCCTTAGGTCTTCCATGCACGGCAAAGTAGGAAAAATGCACAATGATTGCAGATATCATAGAAATGTCATAGAAATGTCATAGAAATGCTACAAAAATGAAACCAACTAATTAAATGTGACATGCTATAATAAATAATATAAGGTATTATTTTATTATGCATGTAATGGAGTTGTAAAAATAATGAAAAGATTTTTGATAAGTTTAATTATACTATTTATAATATCACTTATATTTTGCTATAATTCAGTGCTTGCTACAACAGAAATTCAACTTTCTGCAAATTCTCAAAATTCAACAATTCCATCTGGAAGTGAAATAGAGATTAATATTTCAATTAACAAATTAGCAGGATTAGATAAAGGTGTTAATGCATATGTTTTTTCGCTTAGATTTGATACAAATGATTTTGAATTTGCAAAAATAGAAGGACAAAACAATTGGAATTCACCAACATACAATGAAACAAAGGCAAAAGCTGGAACAGTAAAATTTGCAACAACAAGAACAAATTTCACAACGCAAACGGGAACTATTGCAAAACTAACATTAAAGGCTAAAAGAAAAATTGACTTAAATAACAAACCAAATATAGAAATATACAATATATCATTTGCTGGAAAAACAAATAATATGACTCAAAAAGTGATAGCTGATAATATAACAGTATCATTTGATATTAATCAAAAGAATGATGATGAGGGTAATTTAAATAATAGGAATGAAGAAAATGGTGGTACTATTTTAAATAATAAGGATAATGATATATCTAATAAAAGATTGCCTTACGCAGGAGAAAAAACACGAACATATATACTAATCCCTGGATTATTGGCACTATCTTCTTATTGCATATATAAATATAAAAAATATAGGAGCTATGAAAAATGAGTAAAAAAATAATAGTAGGATTCTTTAGTGTGCTAGCAATAATGACCTTAAGTTATTATACTTATTGTACTGACTTAAAGATTTCAACAGATTTAGAGCAAATCGAGAAAGATAATAAAACAGTTGAAGTAAATGTGACGATTTCAGAAATGTCAGGAATTGATGGGATAAATGCATATTCAGGAGAACTTATTTTTAATCCAAAACAACTAGAATTGGTGAGAATTGAAGGCACAAACATTTGGAATGAACCTTCTTACAATGAGAAGAATGCCATAGAAGGAAAAACAAAAGTAGTATCTACATCAAACCAATTCACAAAAGAATATGGAACTTTGTTTACTGCAGTATTTAATAAAAAATCAAATAATGAAGTAGATGAAGTTAAATTTAGCAATATTGAAGTGGCTGCTAAGGTGAATGAGAAAACGGTAAAGGTAAATGAAGATACAGAGCTAGATAAGGAAAAAATTATAGAAAACGAACTAAATTATAATGCGAACAATAATAAAAAAGTAAAAGTTATAATAATCGGAGCAGTAATAGTAATCTGCTTGTTAGCCATATGTACATTTATTTTTTGTAAAAAAAATAGAAGAGGAGGAAAATAAAAATGAGGGTTAAATTTGTTTTAGTTCTAATATTTGTATTATTAATAATTTCTTCTATATGCATTAATGTTTCTGCAACATCTAGTGAAACACTACCATCAACAGGAGATGTAAACTTAGATAGTGAAATTGAATTCTCTGATATTATAGAAGTGGCACAGGGAACAACAATAAAAGAACTTATTGAACAGGAAAAAAGTAGGAGACTTAAAGAATACTATCAGGATGAAATAAAAAAAGGATATACTATTGAGTTTGGGAATGCGGTTGTATATGCTATACCTGGTGCAACTAATAGAGATTTAATGAATAAGAAAAAAATAAGCGAAAATGATTTAGTAAGAACAAATTTAGAAATAGAGATCGGAGTTAGCATTTCAAAAGAAGGCGAGCCACCTTCTGTAGCAGGAGAAGGCACATTGGTAGGAGTTGTTGTTAAAGGGGATTTGACAGGTACTGGAGAGATAGATGTAACAGATTTATCAACGATGCAAGAAGAATTAGTAGAAACAACACAATTAAGGGGAGCATACAAGAAAGCTGCAGATATAGATAATAATGGGGAAATAGATGTAATAGATTTATCTAAATTACAAGAATGTATAGTAAATAACTAAATTTATAAAAGAGTTGCAAATTCTTTATAAAATACTTGAGATTTTTTTAAGTTTATTTATACAGTTAAATGACATAAAAATGAACTTTGAGATGTTTTGTAAATGCATTTCAAAATAAAACGCAAGAACAAAGACTTTCAAGAACGGAAGGTCTTTGTTTTTGCTTAATAAAGAACTAAAAAACTTTATATCAACAAGAAAACTGAAAATTACTTTTCATGCTAATAATATAGACATTTCGGTAAAAATGAATTAAAATATATATATTGAGAAAATAGCGAAAGGGGAGATAAGAATGAACATATGGCATGATATAAAAGAAGAAAGAATAAAAAAGGATGATTTTATAGCAGTAATAGAGATTACAAAAGGTGGTAAAAACAAGTATGAATTAGATAAAGAAACAGGTATGCTAAGATTAGATAGAGTGTTATATACAGCAACACATTATCCTGCAAATTATGGCTTTATTCCAAGAACATACGCAGACGATAATGACCCTTTAGATGTTTTAGTATTGTGTCAAGAAAATGTTGATCCAATGACATTAGTAGAATGCTATCCAATTGGAGTGATAACGATGATAGATTCAGAACAAAATGATGAAAAAATAATAGCTGTAGCAAAAAAGGATCCTTTCTTGAATGCATATAAAGATATTGAAGATTTGCCAAGTCATATATCTTCTGAAATAATGCACTTTTTTGAAGTGTACAAACAATTAGAAGATAAACAAACAGTAGTAGAAAAGGTTTTAGGAAGAGAAGAAGCGGAGAAAATTATACAAAAAGCAATTGAGAATTATAATGAAAAATTTGCAGAGTAAGGAGAAATAAAACATGATTGAAAAAATATTATTTAGTTTAGTGGCTTTGCTGTTATTTCTTTATATATTCGTATTTAAATTAATAAAAAAGAATGATACTACATATTTAGTTATATTGGGAATACAAGCAATAGGGATATTACTAAATTTTATTAAAATAATATTTAATATTTTTACAGGAATGATGTCAAAGTTTATTATATATTTTTTATGCTTAATTTTTCCGATAGCTGTTTTAGTGTTAGAAAGTAAAGACATTAACTTTAGCGAACTAATATATGTTGGTACAAGTAGAATTTTATTATTAACTGGAAAAAGAAAGAAAGCAAAGGAAATCTTAATGAAACTAGTATCAAAATATGATAAAAGTTACATAGGACACAAAATGCTTGCAGAAATATACGAAAAAGAAGGCGGAATGAGAAAAGCTATTGACGAGTATGTAAAAGTATTAGATATTAGAGGGAATGATTATAAATCATATTTTAAAATTTCAAAATTATTAAAAGATTTAAAAAAAGAAAAAGAAAAAATAGAAATGATTACAATATTAGTTAAGAAAAAGCCTGAGTTATATGAAGCCAGTAAGATGCTTCGGAGATTTATTGATTGAAAACAAAAAATTTAAAAATGCTGCACATATATATACCCAAGCAATAAAGTATAATCCAGATAAAGCAGATTTATATTACAATTTAGGAATAGTATATAGCATGGTAAATGAATTTTCTCTAGCGAAAGAGTGCTTTGAAAAAACTGTAGAAATAGATTCAAACTTTTATAATTCGTATTACAGATTAGGACAAATAGCCCTATTATATAGAGATATAGAATCAGCAGAAAAATATTTTACGCAGAGCTTGTATGGAGAAACAGAAGCAAAATCATACTACCAACTTGCTAAAATATATATTATAAAGAATGATAAAAATAAGAGTGGAATATTTATAAATAGAGCTATAGAAATAGAGTCAAAATATTATGACAAAGCAATTAATGAACCTATATTCTTTCCTATTAAACAAATAATAGAAAAACCTATGAATAATGAAACTAAAGATGTTATAGAAACAGATAAAGAAAAAGAAATTTCAGAATATTTGGACAACACTTATGATTTAACAAAAGTCTTAAACGAAAAGAAAACTAAAAAGTTTAAATAATCATAAACAAATAAAATTTTGAATATAAAATAAACAAAGGAGGAAAATATAAAAATGACAATATTTCAATCAATTATATTAGGAATAGTACAAGGGCTTACAGAGCTTTTACCAATATCAAGTTCTGCACATTTAAATTTGATACCATGGATATTTAACTGGACTCAATCTCAGGAATTCGTAAAGGATTTTGAAGCATTTGATGTTGCTCTACATGCAGGAACTTTGCTTGCAATATTAATATTTTTCTTTAAAGATTGGATAAAACTAATTGTTGGCGGTTTTAACCAAGTTGTGAAAAAAGAAAATACTAAAGAAGGAAAAATGTTCTGGTATATAGTATTAGCAACAATTCCTGGAGGAGCTATTGGATTTATATTAGATCACTTTTTACAAGATTATTTAACAAAACCAATAATTATAGCAATTGCATTAATAATAATGGGAATAGTTTTATATGTTGTAGACAAAAAATGCAAATCAAATACAGAGTATGAAGACATGAATTTAAAACAAACATTTTTAATTGGGCTATCACAATGTTTGGCATTTATACCAGGAGTATCACGTTCTGGAGTAACAATGACAGCGGGAAGACTTATGGGAGTGACAAGAGAATCAGCTGCTAAGTATTCATTTATGCTGTCTGCACCAATAGTATTTGCTGCTACTGTCTACAAACTAAAAGATTTCGTATTTAGCATTCCTTTTGTAATAGGAGTAATTACAAGTTTTATAGTTGGAATCTTTGTTATTAAATTTTTACTAGATTACTTAAAAAAAGGAAGCTTCAAGATATTTGCTATATATAGAGTAATATTAGGAATAATTGTTATAGGAATATATATGATGAGATAAAGTAAAAAAAGAAACCTCTTTAATAAGGAGGTTTCTTTTTTTATATATTAGGGATTTTCTCATTTCCTAGTATATAAAAAATACTATAATTACTATTGCCTTTTATTAGAAGACTCAAATTGGCGAAAAGAAAAGTGTGATAAAGCTACTTCTTTTGCTTAAGTTTCTTAAAGCTACTCTTAATTATTATATAGTAAAGCAAGATACAAAAATAAGTAAGTATAAATAAACATAAAATCTATTAAAAATATAATTGTGGTATGATAACATTCTTTTGTAATGAAAATGAGAAAGGCATTTTGACAAGCATGCTTTGAAAGTAAGTGAAAAATACATATAGCTTACTTTAATTGGGCAAGATAATAAAGTCTAACCTCATTGTATAGAAAAAACAAAAGAAAGGATGAGAAACAAATGCAAAAAATAAGATTTGAAGAAAAGGGGATAACGTTAATAGCGTTAATCATAACAATAATAGTAATGCTAATATTAGTAGGAGTAACAATAACAGTAGCATTAAATGGAGGACTATTCACAACAGCACAAGATGCAGCAACAAATACTATGGCAGAAGCTGAAAAAGAACAACTACTATCATCAGTAGTAGGAGCAATAGGAACAGATGGAAAAGTTGATTCTACAAAAATATCATTACCAGAAGGCTTTGAAAAAGACGAAACTAAATCAACAGAAACAAAATTAGTAGTAAAAGGAAAAAAAGGAATATACTGGGAAGTAAACTTAGATACTGTAGCTATAAAGGAATATGAGGATTCAGACACAAGTGTATCAACTTATACATTTAAGCTAGGAGAGCTAGTGCCTAAAGGCGAATGGACAGATATGGGACTAAAAGTTTCTTTGACTAAGTTTTGGCCAGAAAATGCTTCTGAGGAATTAAAAGATAGCAAAACAGAGCATCCAGTTTATCCTACAATGATGAATATATATAATAATGTTACTTGTTCAGATCCAAACTATCCTAATATGTCAGCAGAAGATCCAAATACTCCACAAGGTAAATGCTTTGTATTGATTAATATGGGAGAAGACATATATTTAAATATAAAACTATCATCTGATGCTGAATATGTAGATTCAACTAACTGGGAAAACTATAAAGACATTTCATTTACAATTTCTAAATAAAAAAAGAAATCTCCTTATTAAGGAGGTTTCTTTTTTTATCTAAGAATTTTTCTACCAAGTTCTGTAATTGTACCTGCACCTATAGTTAAAATAATATCATTAGGACATGCTCGTTCTCTTACATATTTTGCAATATCATCAAAATCAGACATGTAAATAGCATCTTTACCTAAAAACTTTATTTTATCAACTAGGTCTTTAGAAGATATATTAAATGTATTAGCTTCACGAGCAGCATAAATATCTGTAATTATAATGTTATCAAAATTTGTTAAAACATTTGCGAAATCATCTAATAGTAACTTTGTTCTGCTGTAAGTGTGCGGTTGGAAAATTACCCAAGATTGACGATATTTTTTATTTTTTAAAGCTTTAGCAGTTGCTAAAATTTCACTAGGATGATGAGCATAGTCATCATACACACTTATGTTTTGGTATGAACCTATAAATTCAAATCTACGATTTGCACCTGTAAATTTTAAAAGAGCTGCTTTTATTGCGTATTTATCTATACCATATTCAAAACAAAGGGCTATACAAGCTAATGCATTTAAAACATTATGAATACCTGGTACAGATAATTTAATTTCAGAATAATAACTATTGTTGTGATAAACATCAAACTTTGAAAAACCATTTACATCAAAGGTTATATTTCTAGCTATAAAATTAGCTTTATCACATTGTATTCCAAAAGTTATAGAACGTGCTTCAGTAGAAGAACGTAAAGCCATACAGTTTGGATCGTCTGCGTTTACAACTAGTAAACCATCATAAGGAAGTATGGCTACATACTTAGCAAATGCATTTTTTATATTATCTAAATTTTTAAAATAGTCTAAATGGTCATTATCAATATTTAAAACTATTGTTGATTTAGGGCTGAATTTTAAAAAGCTTTCTACATATTCGCAAGATTCCAAAATGAAGTAGTCGCTATTTCCAACTCTATTATTTCCGTTTATTTGCTTTAATATTGCACCAACTTGAATTGTAGGGTCAAGACCAGCTTCCAGGAAGCATAAAGAAACCATAGAAGTGGTGGTGGTTTTTCCATGGGTACCAGCAATACCAATGGTGTCTTTATAAATTCTTGTTAAATAACCAACAAAATCGCATCTTTCTACAATTTTAATATTATTATTTCGTGCTTCTACAAGTTCTGGATCACTTTGCTTTACTGCAGCAGAATAAACTACGAGGTCAGCATTCTTTACCAAATTTGTTTCATGACCAATAGAAACAAAAATTCCTCTACTAGACAATCTATCTGTAATTTTGCTTCTTGTGCAATCAGAACCAGTAACAAATATTCCAAAATTATGTAAAATTTCAGCAATACCACTCATGCTGATACCACCAATTCCTATCATATGTATATGTTTATATTTCTTTAAATTTTCAATATTATTAATGCTAGAATCAATCATTTTTGTCACAACACCTTTCTTATACTTAGAAAATTATACAGTTAAATTATAAAAAATTCAATAAGTTAGCGTAAAATTATGACTTTATCTTTTGCTAAATTGTATTTTGTAAAATGGATGTGTGAGGTGGGATGTTGGAGGTGGGATTACATTTACGATTCAGGACAGTCCCTAGAATCGTTCTTACAAATTCCGATTTATATAATATATGAAATTAGTCAAAATGATGTGAATAAAAAAATAAAAAATATTATTGTAAAATAAAGAAGGAAAAAAATTTTTTTTGGCGAATAATATAAATGTACATAATAAAACATGTATAATAAAAAACATTGGAAGGCGGTGCACATAGAAATGCAAATAACAGATGTACGTTTAAGAAAAGTAAATTCAGAAAACAGAATGAAAGCTGTTGCTTCTGTAACATTC
>CAKPJM010000041.1 GCA_934162625.1 uncultured Clostridia bacterium | reverse complement strand
CATTATAACTGTTGCAACTGCTTTCATTCCGGTTTCTCCTTCTCCTCCAGCTTCGCATTGAACAAGTCTTGCAATTAATTCTCTATCTGAAAAAGCCATTATTTCACCTCTATATTTTTATTATATTTCTATTTTTAAATTTTGTTACTAATTTTCATATACAACAAGCAAAGTTGCTTTAGTCGCCCTTACATTTATTCTACATTATTCAAATTTAAAAATTCAGGACAGTCCCCTTTTGTTATTCAACAAAAGAGGGACAGTCCCTAGAATTTTTTTAGATATTTTCTCGGGCAGACACAGGGCCTGCCCCTACATTTTTGCTCGATTCTACGATGGGTGGCGACCCCTACAGCATTTGTAACATATTTGGCATTTTGGGCGTATGCAATACGCCCCTACATTATTGTATAGTAAAAAAGCAAATGTGAAAAATCACATTTGCTTTTGGTTAAAGTAAATCTATAAGCCGGGTTCTGTCTTGAACAGTCATTTATCTAGAATATATATTGCTATATATTTCAAGCCACCAATTTAAGAAGATGGCGAGCAGCCTTAGCCTCCTTGTATTTAGGTGTTGCTCCAGATGGGGTTTACATTGACCAAATATGTCACCATATTCGCGGTAAGCTCTTACCTCACCTTTTCACCCTTACCACATATGTGGCGGTTATTTTCTGTTGCACTTTCCTTAAGGTTTCCCTTACTGGACGTTATCCAGCATCATTGCTCTATGGAGCCCGGACTTTCCTCATATAGGGCCTTGCGGCATCTACACGCGACTGTTCGGTTTACTCTAATTACTATTTTAATGTTTTTATGTTTAAAAGTCAATATTTTACAAGGTATTTATATTTTCTAACAAGTCCTTGTATTTAATATAAAATATCTTTTTATCTTTATACTGTAAAGAATTTTGCAATTCTTTTATCAGTACATATGTTTTGTTTACTTTATATTCTTTATTTTTCATATATTCAATATTGCTTGTTATATTTTTAAATATATTCTCTGCTTCTATAATATTCTTTTCTACTTCTCCCCAATTTTCTTGTTCTACAAGTGCATAAGCATTTATTATATATGATTTTACTTGTTTTATATTATCTTCATTTGAAATTGCTTTTTCTAATTTTGGAATTATAGCATATAAGTCAGCAACATTTTTTAATGAATCTACCTTATTTTCATCTTTTATACTTATTATGCATTTATCTAGTATACTACTGAAATCAAGTATATCTGTACTATTTACATTTAAATTTGATAAGTCAATAACAATTACTGCCCAAGCTTCATTTATAATTTCAATTTGTGTTTTTATTAATTTCCAATCTATGTCATTTTCATCTGTTTCTAAAACAGTTTTAGACTCCATCTGTGTTGTAGTAATATTACTTTTTTCTTGTTCTGTATTTAATTTGCTTTGACTACCTGATTGTTTTTCTTGTCCCTCCGATTCACTATTCTGTGTAGACTCCTTATCACTCCCAGAGTTTTTTCCAGAAGATCCGCCTTTTTCTCCCAAGTTAACTTCTTCTGAAGTTATTGTATAATTCTGTAGGGAAATATTGTTTAATTTATTTAATATACTTACTATTTTAGTATCCAAATAATTTAATTCTTCATTTATTTTAGCTTTTTCATCATCCTTTGTTGGTTTATTACTACAACCTACTAATGAAAATATTATTATAACAAATAAAAAATATAATATTCGCTTTTTCACTACCATCACCTTAAAATATTATTTCCATTTTTTTAACATATATTCTATTTGTATAACATTATAAATATTTGAAATACTAATTATAATAAAGTGAGGTTTTATTGTGAGTGTTATTGTTTCCTTATATAGCAAAAAAAATAATGAAATAGATAGATTTTTAAGCAAATATAATAAAGATTTTGCTCATAGTAAAGATGCAACAGAATGGAAGAAAAATATAGATAATCCTATTGAGCTAGCAGATATTATTGGTGTTTTTATAGATAATAATGATGAGTTTGATATAAATATGTGGGTTAGTTTAGATAATAATTTTTTTATAAATGTAACAAATAATAATGCAGACCAAATAATAAGATACCTTTTTGAAAGGTATCCTTATTAGTTAGTTATCATTATTTTTCTGTTCTAATTCTTCTTTTACAATTTTAGCTTCTTCTTTCTTTTCTTTTGGTACTTCTACTGTCTCTATTTTTTGTTCTGCCTTCTCAAATGTTGTTTTTTCTTCTGTTTGTTTCTTTCCACATTTAGGGCAAAACAAATCTTCATCTCCTATTTCTGAATAGCATTTTATACACATTTTCTTATGGTTTAGAGTTAATATTTCTTTTCTATATTCTTCTATTTCTTTAGATAATTCATCTATTTTTGAGCATCTGTCTTTTATTTTTTCATAAAGATTTTCTCCTTTTTCTCTTATATGACTTTCGTATGATATTTTTCCAATTTCTTCATATAAATCTTTTATTTTGCACTTATTATCACTAATTTTCATTTTTAGTTTAGCTTCTCTTGCTATTTTATTTGTTGCTTCTGTTGTTTTTCTACTTATCTTATTAAAAACTTTCATTTTTACCTCCTAAAATTATTATATATTCTATAAGTTATTTTCACCATATTTTTATAAAATATTCTAGTCTTCTTCTTTAGCTTCTCTTGTCATTAATTTCAAAACTGCATCTTTTGGCCTTAAGTTGTTATATAAAATGTCATAAACGCTGTTTACTATTGGCATTTCTACATCATATTTTTTGCAAAGCTCATAAGCAATTTCTATGTTGTCAATTGCTTCTATTGTCATGCCCACCTCTTGTTTTGCCTGTTCTAATGTTTTACCTTTTCCTATAAGAATTCCTGCTTTTCTATTTCTACTATGGTTGCTCATGCATGTTACTATCAAATCACCGAAGTCCAGTTAAACCGTATATTGTTTTTATTTGTCCTCCCATTTTCACGCTTAATTTAGCCATTTCTGAAAGTCCTCTAGTAAGTAGTGCAGCAAATGTATTATCTCCTAATTCTAATCCTGTAATTATTCCAGCACAAAATGCTATTATGTTTTTTAATGCTCCTCCTAATTCTGTTCCTTTCAAATCTTTTGTTTTATAAATTCTTAAATTTTCGTTCATAAATGTTTTTTGAACATCTTCTAATAAATCTTCATGTTTTGAAGCAATTACTAATGCTGTTGGAATCTCCATAGACACTTCTTCTGCATGGCTTGGGCCTGATAGTCCGCCTATCTTTAAATTTGGTAATTCTTCTTCAACCAATTCATTTAATGTATATAAAGTTTCCTTTTCAAATCCTTTAGAACAAATTATTATTGATTGATTAGTAATGTATTTTTTACATTTTTTAAGGGTCTCTCTTACAGCTTTTGAAGGCGTTACAATTAAAATCATTTCTGAGTCTTTTATTGCTTCTTCAAAGTCTGTAGTACACGTTATATTCTCTGGAATTTTTGCATTTGGAAGAAACTTGCATCTTTTTTCATTATTGATAATATCTGCTTCTTCTTGCAAATATGCCCACATTTTTATCTTATTATTCATTTTTGCTAAATGTATTGCTAAAGCTGTTCCCCAGCTTCCACTACCTAATATACATATATTTTTCATTTGTTTGCTCCTTTAATTTTAGGGAAAAAGGGGCCTGTCCCCTTTTTCCCTATTTCTTAAAACTTATTTTATTTTCTGTTCCGTTTTTTATTCTTTTAATATTTTCTCTATGGTTAAATATTACTAATAAAGCTATGAGTATACTAATTAAAACTGGAATAAAGCTAACTTCTCCCATAAATATTGTAAGTATTGGGTATAATACTGCTGCAAGTAGTGATCCTACTGATACCATTTTTGTAAATGCAATTATTATTAATGCAAATATTAAACATATTAACCCAATTTTCCAATTTAATGTTATTAAGACTCCTAATGCTGTTGCAACACCTTTTCCTCCTCTAAATTCAAAGAATATTGGAAATGTATGCCCTAATATTGCAAAGAATCCTGCTAAATATTTAAGGCAATTTACATCTACATCTGTCCATATTTTGCTTGCAACTATTGCTGCTGTTATTGCTAGTACACCTTTTAGTACATCACAGACTAGTGTTAATACTGCTACTTTTGTTCCTACTGTTCTTAAGACATTTGTTGTTCCTGCATTTTTACTTCCTTTATCTCTTACATCAAAACCTGCAAACTTTCTACTAAATATTACTGAAAAGCTTATGCTTCCCAAAAAATAAGCAACTATTATAACTCCTATATATACTCCTGCCATCTTTTATTCCCCCTTTTCTCCTTTTTCTCTCGATATAACTCTTATAGGTGTTCCTTCTAATCCAAAATTTGTCCTTATTTGGTTTACTAAATATCTTTCATAAGAAAAATGAAATAGTTCTTTATTATTTACAAATATAACAAATGTTGGTGGTTTTGTACTAGCTTGTGTAGCATATAGTATTTTTAATCTTCTTCCTTTATCTGTTGGTGGTTGAACTACTGCTATTGCTTCATTTATAACTTGATTTAGCATTGAAGTTGATACTCTCATTGAATTATTACTTGCCACTTTGTTTATCATATCAAATAGTTTATCTACTCTTTGTCCTGTTTTTGCTGATATAAATATAATTGGTGCATATGCTAAATAGCTTAATTTGTTATATACTTCTTTAGTATATTTTTCTAAAGTTCCTGTTGTTTTTTCTACTTCATCCCATTTGTTTATTACTATTATTACACCTTTGCCTGCTTCATGTGCTTCACCTGCAATTTTTGTGTCTTGCTCTGTTACTCCTTCATTTGCATCAATAAGCAATAAACATACATCTGCTCTTTCTATTGCCAACAAAGATCTCATTATGCTAAATTTTTCTATTGATTCTGAAATTTTATTTTTCTTTCTTATTCCTGCTGTATCTATAAAATTATATTTTCCTTTACTATTTTCAAAATATGAATCTATTGCATCACGTGTTGTTCCTGCAATATTACTTACTATTACTCTATTTTCTCCTAGTATTTTGTTTACTAAAGATGATTTTCCGACATTTGGCTTTCCTATAACTGCAACATTTATAATTTCTTTGTCTTCATCATTATCCCCTTTTTCTGGAAAGTTTTCATATATAGCATCTAATACATCTCCAATTCCTAAGGCATTAGCAGAAGATACTGGATATGGATCTCCTAGCCCTAGATTATAGAATTCGTAGATGTCATCACTTGTTTTTCCAAAATTATCGGCTTTATTACATACTAATACTACAGGCTTTTTTGATTTTTTAAGCATTAGTGCTATTTCTTGATCTGCTGCAGTCACACCTTGTTTTATATCTGTTAAAAACACTATAACATCTGCTATACTTATTGCTATATCTGCTTGGTCCTTCATTTGTTTTAATATAATATCATCTGATTTAGGCTCAATTCCTCCTGTATCAATTAATGTAAATTTTCTTCCTCTCCAGTTTGCTTCTCCATAAACTCTGTCTCTTGTAACCCCAGGTAAATCTTCTACTATTGATAGTCTTTTTCCTATTATATAATTAAAAAATGTTGATTTTCCAACATTTGGTTTTCCTATTATTGCAACCATTGGTTTTGCCATATTTTTCACCTTTTCTTTCGAATAATATTTTATATCATAAGCATTATTTAGTCAAGATTTGAGTTTCCGAATGTAATGAGGAAATCTCAAAGGCAATAGCGATTATAGCATTTTTTATATACTAGGAAATGAGAAATTTCCTAATATATAAAAAAAATGCCTTTTTTAGGCATCTTTTTTTACTATTACTTCTTTTCCATCATAATATCCACAATTGTCGCAAACTCTGTGTGGTAATACTGGCTCTCCACAATGTTTACATGTTGCAATATTTGGTGTTTCTAATTTCCATGTTGATCTTTTTGTATGTGTTCTTTGTTTTGACCATCTTCTTTTTGGTTGTGCCATTTTTATTCCCTCCCTCGTAAATGCTTTATCTATCTATGTTTTACATATTATTCTTTAAAGTCACTATAAGATTATACTAATTTTTATTTGTCTTGTCAAGGCTTTTAGTTTATTTTTTTAATTCTTCTAGGAACATCTTATTTAAAAGTTGAGGGTTTGCTTTTCCCTTTGTTTGTTTCATTGCTTGTCCTACTAGAAATCCTAGTGCTCTGTCTTTTCCTGCTTTAAAATCTGCTATTGATTGTGGATTTGCTTCTAGTATATTCATAACTACTTCTTTGATTGCACCTTCATCTGATATTTGTATCCATCCTTTTTCTTTTATAATTTCTTCTGGATCTCTTGGATTTTCAAATAATTCTGCTATTACTTTTTTACCAATACTAGAACTAATTGTTCCCTTATCTATTAATATTACAACTTTTGCAAGTTCTTCAGCTGTAAATGGAATTTCATTTGTTTCTAATTCTTTGTCATTTAATATTCCTGTTATGTCTGAAATAATCCAGTTGCTAACTGCTTTGTAATTGTTACAAATACTTGATGCTTTTTCAAACAGATCTGATAAATATTTTGAGTTTACTATTATTCCAGCATCTTTTGGTGTCATTTTGTATTCTTCTACATATCTATTAAGTCTAGATTCTGGAAGTTCTGGCAAACTGTTTTTTACGTTTTCTATATATTCATCTGAAAGTTTTATTGCTACTAAATCTGGTTCTGGGAAATATCTATAATCTTGTGCATCTTCCTTATCTCTCATTGAAAAAGTTCTTCCAGATACGTCATCCCATCTTAATGTTTCTTGTAATACTTTTTCTCCTTTTTCTAGTAAATCTATTTGTCTTTCTATTTCGTACTCAATTCCTCTTGTAATACTTCTAAATGAACTCATATTTTTCATTTCTGAACGTGTTCCTAATTTAGTATCGGTTTTCTTTTTTACAGATACGTTAACATCTGCTCTAAAAGATCCTTCTTGCATCTTACAATCTGATACTTCTATGTATTCTAATATTGATTTTAGTTTTTTCAAATATCTATCCGCTTCTTCTGCACTGCTCATATCTGGAATAGAAACAATCTCTATTAGTGGAACTCCTGCTCTATTTAAATCTACTAAGCTATCTCCACCAAACTCATCATGATTTAATTTTCCTGCATCTTCTTCTATGTGAATCCTTAAAATTCCAATTTTCTTTTTGTTTCCGTTTTCATCATCTATTTCTACATATCCATGATTGCATAATGGTTTATCAAATTGTGAAATTTGATATGATTTTGGTAAGTCTGGATAATAGTAATTTTTTCTATCATTTTTGCTATCTTTTGAAATTTCGCAATTTGTTGCAAGACCTGCTTTTACTGCATATTCTACAACTTTTTCATTTAGCACAGGTAATGTTCCTGGCATTGCCATACAGATTGGGCACACATGAGTGTTTGGTTCTGCTCCAAATGTAGTTGGGCATGAACAAAATATTTTTGTTTTTGTTGAAAGTTCTGCGTGAACTTCCAATCCTATTACTGCTTCATAATCTTCTCTTGCCATTATTTTACCCCTCCTTTGAATTGAGGTTTATATTTCTCTCTAAATTTGTATTCTTGTTCAAAACTATATGCTGCATTTAATATAGTTTCTTCTTGGAATTTGTTTCCTATTAATTGCATTCCTATTGGCATTCCGTCACTATCTACTCCGCAAGGGATTGAAATGCCAGGTAATCCTGCTATATTTACAGAAACTGTGCAAATATCTGCTAAATACATTTCTAATGGATTATTTGATTTTTCTCCTATTCCAAAAGCTACTGTTGGTGATGTTGGAGTAAGTATAACATCATATTTTTCAAAGCCCTTATTAAATTCATTCATTACTAATGTACGAACTTGTTGAGCTTTTTTATAATATGCATCATAATATCCAGAAGATAATACATATGTTCCAAGTATAATTCTTCTTTTTACTTCTGCTCCAAAGCCCTCACTTCTAGTTTTCTTATATAAATCTTTTAAGTCTTTAAAGTCTTTCGCTCTATATGTATATCTGATTCCATCAAATCTGCCTAAATTAGAACTAGCCTCTGCACATGCAATTATATAATATGTTGCTAATGCATATTTTGCAATGTCTAAAGAAAACTCTTCTACTTCTGCTCCTAGTTCTTTATATGTTTCTATTGCCTGTTTTAAGCTTTCTTTAACTTCTTCATTTATTCCTTCTCCAAAGAATTCTTTTGGTACACCTATTTTAAGTCCTTTTATATCTCCTGTCAATGCTTTTTCATAATCTTTTTTAGGTATATCTACTGATGTAGAATCCTTTTCGTCATGTCCTGCAATTATATTTAATAAAATAGCACTATCTCTAACATCTTTTGTTATTGGTCCTATTTGGTCAAGTGATGATGCAAATGCAACTAATCCATATCTTGAAACAAGTCCATATGTTGGCTTTAATCCAACAACTCCGCAGAAAGAAGCTGGTTGTCTAATGCTTCCACCTGTGTCTGAGCCTAGTGCCCAAGGTACCATTTGACTAGCAACTGCTGCTGCACTTCCTCCAGATGAACCTCCTGGAACTTTACTTAAATCCCAAGGATTTCTTGTTTTTTTAAAGTATGAATTTTCTGTTGATCCACCCATAGCAAATTCATCCATATTAAGTTTTCCTATTGTAATTAAATTCTCAGCATTTATTTTATCCATTACTGTTGCATCATATGGAGATACAAAATCTTCTAGCATTTTAGAACTACATGTTGTTTTTATACCTTTTGTACAAATGTTGTCTTTTATTCCTATTGGAATTCCTGCTAACTTGTTTGTAATTTCTCCTTTTTCTATTCTTTTATCTATTTCTTTGGCTTTATTTTCTGCATCTTCTGAAAGAACAGTAACAAAAGCTTCTATATTGTCTTCTTTTTCATTTATTCTGCTTACATAACTTTTTGTAATATCTTCTGATGTTATTTCCTTTTTATTTAACTTATCCATTAATTCGTGGACTGTTAATTCGTATAATTCCATTATTTACCTCCTTTTTTAGTTCGGGTCGCCGAGGGTGACGCCCCTACAGTATTAAATTACTTTTGGGATTTTAAACATATTTCTTTCTTTGTCTTTTGCATTTGCAAGCAATGCTTCATTGTCTTCAAATATTTTAACTTCGTCTTTTCTAAATACATTTTTCGCTTCATTTGTTCCAATTGTTATATCTAAATCTTGTACTGGCGCATTATTTACAACATCTGCAAAGTTTAAAATATCTTGTAAGTTTTCTATGTAGTTATCTATTTCATCCTCGTTCAACTCTAATCTTGCCAAATTTGCAATATGCCTGATTTCTTCTTTACTAACCTTTTTCATAAAATTCTCCTTTATACAAAACCGTCCCCACTAAATGTAGGGACAAATATATAATCCTTTTTTATTTTATTATTCTTTATAAAATTTGTCAATTGCTCTATTAGATTT
>CAKPJM010000040.1 GCA_934162625.1 uncultured Clostridia bacterium | reverse complement strand
ATATTGCTAAGTTTTTTTCTTCTTCAGTTAATTCAAAAAACTTTACACTACTTATTTCTTTCTTTATAACTTCATCCACAAAACTTATTTTTATGCTATTTACGTTCTCATAATTATATGTTATATCGAAATTTATTTTTTCATTAACATTAAAGTATTTTATTTCTTGGCTTTTTGTTCCTACATATAATCCATTTTTATTATAGAAGTCAAATTGTAAAAATTTGTCTTTTATATGCTCTCCTGTATCATTTGTTATATTACCTTTTATATATCCATGCGTATTAGTTGCTTTGCTTTCTTCTATAAGTATTTTCGGCGAACTAACACCTACTTGTATATTTTGTATATCTTTAAAATTCTCTTTCATACTAAAATTTGTTAGTATCGTAACGAATATGTATACAGCTATAAACATTAAAAAATATAAAAAGAATTTCTTTATTTTTGCCATTTCATATTTCTCCTTTTTTATATACAAAGGGCGCCCCAGTTGCTTTGTTTGTTCCTATAATATTATACTACAATTTATATTTTTTGTAAACATTATGTTAATTTTTTCAAATATCAAGAAAATTGCAAATTCTCTCAATGATTAAAAGTTTCTACAAGTTCTTACAGCACTAACGAATTTTGTTCTTGCATTGTTTCAATATTAGTTGATTTTACAAGTTCTTTTGATAGTGTATATAAACTATCCTTTATATATATTATTCTCTCTACTGCTTTAGTATAGTTATAATCTGAGTATTCATCTTCTATTTGCATATGTGTAATAGTTCCTTTTAAGGTAAATCCCTCATTTAAGTCTAGTCCATATACTATTGCTCCTTGGAATGTTAGTTTTGAGTTGTATTCTCCCTCTTCTTCTCTTATAGAGATAGGGAATGCTATTATGTTTTTTTCTTTTGAGAATAATAATGCTTTATGATTATTTAATATCTCGGAATATGTTCCTTTTTCTCCTATGTCCACTGAATATAGTTCTTTTGGGTTGCTTGGATTGCTTACATCAAATAAAGCCATTTTCATTCCATCTGTAACTACTCCTCCATATTTATTAGTCGTTGTATTTTCTCCAAAACCTATTATATGAGTTTCGTCATATGGATGTAGGTATTTACTATATCCAGGTATTTTTAATTCTCCTAGTACAACAGGGTTTGTAGGCTCTGATAAGTCTATTACAAATAGTGGATCTGTTTGCACAAACGTTACCATATATGCTCTATTCCCCATAAACCTAACTGAATAAATTTTTTCTCCTTTTGCTAAATTTTCTATTTTTCCAACAACTTCTAGTTTTTCATTTAGAACATACATATTATTAGTATCTGTATCGCTGTTCCAATTATTACTATCTGTTGTTGCAATTCTAAAATAGCCATCTTTTTCATCCATTGAAAATTGATTTAGCACTTCTCCTGGTACACTTCCAACATTTGTATACACAATTTTAGAATCTTCTAGTTTAAATTTATATATATATGTGTCTACATCATAATTATCGTAGTAACCATAAAATATATTATTTTTGTATTCATATTTTACTTTAGTAATATATAAATTATTTTCAGATGAATATATTTCTTCTCCAGCTCCTAAATAGCTTTCTATATTTGCTGGTTCATTGTTATTAATATTAAACCCTGCAATATTCAAATATGAGTTTTCTTCACTATCTGGGAAATAGTATATGTCTGTAAACTCTTTACAATTAAGTTTTTCTGATATACTAGTGTCTAAATATTTTGGCTTATATTCATCTTCGTTAACATTTTCTTTTGTATATTCTTCTGGTAAATTACAATATATATACTTGTTTGCCATAAAATATATATTTTCTCCAATCATTCTTGAAGACAAATAATCTCCTTCAATTTGAACTTCTCTTTCATATTGTGGATTCTCTTTATTTTCAATATTGTATACTTTTGCAATAGTATATAAATCATAAGACCTATACGCCAAATCATAATAAACCTCTTTATTTTGATTAGCTTCATAAACTCTTTTTTGTCCAATTATAACTAACTTGTTATTATTTATAAAAATTTCAGCAGATTTTATATTTTCTTTTTCGTATTCTATTTCAGACACAATTTGTAATTTTGTTGGATCACTTGCATTTACAATTACTAACTTGTTTCCAGCAGAGTAGTAAATGTAATCTCCATCTGTTTTTACAATATCTGCTTCATCTACACCTTCAACTTGTATATTTGTTTTTGAATAATCACTTCCATCATTTGAAACATTTTCTTTTGTTGTTCCAAGACTTCCAGGACTTTTTACATTATCTTCTGTTGCATTACTAGTAATGTCAAGTACATCAACTGTTTCATAATAATTGTTTTTTCTATTTTTTAGTATATTATATAATGTTTCAAAATTTTCAACTTTAGGTAGTCCATTGTTTTTTTCTACAGCCACTATTGGCGTTTCTTTGTTTTTATTATTATTTAATGGAATAGCTATTGATATTGCTATTACAAATACAATCAGGGCTGAGGCTACTGTATATATTCTTTTAGTATACGACTTTTTTTGTTTTATTTTACTTAATGTTTCTTGTTTTAATTTATTATCTACTTCAATTTCATTCATAATTTCTGCATAGTCCTTTTTCTTCATTCTTACCCCTCCTCTTCCATTTTTAGTTTTTCACGTGCACGTGCTAAATATGATTTTACGGTATTTTCTTTCATTTTAAGTATTTGGCTTATTTCTTTGATTTTATAATTTTCATAATAATATAAATGGACTATTGTTTTATATTTTATAGGTAGTTTTTGAACAGAATAATATATGTTATGTTTTTCTTCTGTTTCGAATGGTATATCTTCTTTCAATTCTGATGTATTTCTAAAAAATTTTGAATTTAATAAATTCTTACTACAATTTATTGTTACTCTAATAAGCCAAGCTTTTTCATGTTCTTCACTTTTAAAGTCTGGCATTTTTTTTGCCAAACGTAAAAAAACTTCTTGATATACATCTTCACTATTTTCTTTTGTTTTAGTTCTTATTAAAGCAAGTCTATATATCATATTTGAATATTTTTCTACCATTTTTTCTAAATACTGATTTTTATTTGTATATTCCATTTATATCACCTATACATATAATACCATAAAAGTTGGAAAAAAGTTGCATATTTGAACAAATAAGAAATTTTTTTAATTTTTTTGATTTGTTCTTGAATAGGAAAAAGACTCTATTTTTTTATAGAGTCTTAAAACTATGTATTTTTATGCTTTTACAGTTTCTTTTTTTGAAGATTTTTTTGTAGTTTTTTTTGCTTTTTTGGTTTGATCTTCTTCAGATTTTTCTGTTGGTAAGCAAAGATTTAATATTATACCAACTATTGCGGCTAAGCTCATTCCTGAGATTGTTACTGCTAAGTCTCCACTTACTATTGATATTGTTGCTCCTCCTAATCCTAAAACTAGCATTGCAGATGCAACTATTACATTCTTTGTATTATTGAAATCAACTTGGTTTTGTATTAAAACTTTCAATCCGTTAACTGATATAAATCCATATAGAAGTAGAGATACTCCTCCTAAAACTGCATTTGGTATTGTAGATATTAGTGCTGTAAATTTAGTAAAGAAACCTAATACTATAGCAATTATTGCTGCTAATCCTATTACCCAAACTGATGCTACTTTTGTCATTCCTACTACTGATGTATTTTCTCCGTATGTTGTATTTGCAGGACCTCCAATTGCTCCTGCTACAAATGTTGCAATACCATCTCCTAATAAAGTTCTATCTAAACCTGGATCTTTTAATAGGTCTCTGTTCATTATTGCACTTAAAGCTGTATGGTCACCTATATGTTCTGCTATTGTAACTAATGCTATTGGTGCTATTGTAAGTATTGCTGAGAAGTTCGGTGTATAGCTTACAAATGGTATTAAGAAGTTTGGAACTCCAACTATTGCAGCTTCTGTTATTGGTGTGAAGTCAACAATTCCAACTGCAACTCCTGCTAAATATCCTGCTACTATTCCTATTAAGAATGGTATTACTTTTAAAAATCCTTTTGCTGCTACTGCAACTATTGCTGTAGTTAAAAATGCTACTAATGCAACTACTATTGGTTGCCACTCTAGTGCCGCTCCACTTGATAATCCTATTTGACTTATTGCTGATGGTGCAAGTCCTAATCCTATAATCATTATCATAGGTCCTATTACTACTGGTGGTAATAATTTATCTAACCAGTTTTTGCCTATAAGTTTTATTATTACTGCAAATATTACATAAATTAATCCTACAGCCATGATTCCTGTCATTGCTCCAGAAACTCCACCTTTTAGGTATGCTGCTGTGATTGGTGCAATGAATGCAAATGAGCTTCCTAAATATACTGGTGATTTTCCTTTTGTACATAATATGTAAATTAATGTACCAATTCCTGATGCTACTAATGTAACTGGTATTGTAAGTACTTCTTCTCCAGCTGCTGAGTTAACTAGTATTGGAACTAGTATTGTTGCTCCAAACATGGCAAAAACGTGTTGAAGGGCAAGTATTATCCATTTTCCAATGCTTGGTTTCTCGTTAACGTCTAAAAGTAAATTGTTTTTCTTTTCCATTTTATTCCTCCTATTTTTTATTTAAGGGTAAAAAAAACACTAAAATTGTCATTTTAGTGAATTATAATATTTATAAAATTAAATAAAAATACTAAATAAATCAAAAATACAGTTGTTTTTGAGTACTTTTTATTCAATTCAATATTTAATATTCTTATCATTTTTTTACACCCTGCGAAAGATGATACTATAATTTTACAACTTTTGCAAGTGTTTTTTGTATTTTTTTCATTTTTTTAAGTAATTTCTTCGAAGATGGGGGTAAACTCCCCCCTACACAACATTTTCAATAAGTTTGGCATCTTGAGTGAATTCAGAGCAGTCCCCAAAATCTCCAGCTTTGGTAATTTTAATACCAATTCCTAGAATCGTTTATACAAATTGCAATTTATCTAATCATCTAGTTCATCTTCTTGATATTCTATTTCATATTCTTCTTTATCTTTATTTTTTAGTTTGTCCTCTTCTTTATGCTTTTCTTCTTTTTTTATTATTTCATCTATTTCATTTTTAATTATATTATTTTTATTCATTTTCTTGCCTATCTTTTCGAACAAATCAGGTACGTAATCTAATAGTCTATCTATTGTTGAAGAGTGGTTTACTGGTAATAGTTTTACATTTTTTTCTTGGACTATTATAAATGCAATAGGATTTATACTTACTCCTGCTCCAGCTCCACCTCCAAATGGCAACTTATATTTTATCTCTTCTTCATCTTTATCTTTTCTTGTATATTCATCTATGGTTTCTTCGCTAAATTCACTACCTCCAGCTGCAAAACCAAAACTAACCTTAGAAATTGGAATAATTACAACATTATTGTTAGTTTCAATAGGGTCTCCTATTATTGTATTAACATCTATCATATCTTGAATGCTATCCATTGCTGCAGACATAAGTCCTTCTATTGGATGTTCTCTCATCATTCTTTTCACTTCCTTTTTTTAATAACATATATATTACTTTCATAATATGTGCCAATTTAATGTTTATTATACAGTTTAGTTGAATTTTAATAACTAAATTTGTACCATAATCAGGTATTATAGTATATTTATAATCTTCCTTTATATATTCCTTTGTAGTCCTTGCTATAATTATAGAGATAATTGTTGAAAGTATTGGAATTGATAGTATTGTAACCATTGTGTCTATTAATCCTATTACTAGTTTTAGATTTATCTGTTCAAGATTAATATCTAAGTTTTTAACTATTTTCATTCCTTCTTTTTTTAGTATCGCCTTTTGTTTATAAAATGCCTTTTTTAGTGCTTTGCTTTTTGCAAGTTTCGAATTTTTCATTTTATTTATCTTTTTATTATCTATTTTTATTTTAAGAAAAGTAATGTGATTAAATAGTTTTAATTTTATATATATTAGAGTGTTATAAATTATAGGCTTTTTAGTCGTGTCTAATTGAAGCCCTTCTATATTTATCTCTAAATTAGATAGTGCTAGTACTAAAAATATTATGCATATCATTAGAATTCCAATCATCATAATTAATAAAAAAATCATTATTTACTCCTATAGTTTCTTATATTATTTCCATTTTTTTGAAATTTATTAAATCTATTTGTAAATTTCTGTTAATAAAATACATGCTACTTGATTTGTTTATTCAACTTTAAGGCATAATAGCTTTGTTATATACGTAAAAAAATTAGGCTAGCAAACATATAGTGTTTGCTAGCCTAGGGATTAACTAACCCCTTTTTCTCTACTTAAAAACTTAAAAAATTTGAATTTCATATTTGAAAGCTTTGATGATTTCGCCTGCCTTTTCAGAATCAATCAATATTGTCCCAAATTTTGAAATAAGATAAAACTTTCCTTTCTTTTTATAATATTCTGTCGAAAACTGTTCAGCCAGTTTTTCGGCGCCAACGGATACAGAAGTCTCATCACACATATAAGTGTCTGGTAATGGTTCAATTTGAGGGATTTTGCCTTTTATTATTGTCTCTCTGAGTTGCATTGTTGGCCCATAGAAATCTCTTGCTGAATATTCAAGAATTCTCTTAGACAAATTGCCTTCAGCCTGGAGTATTTCTACTGTCCAAATGCCTTTTCTGAAATCTCTATTCTCTTTCATAAAAGCCTTCCTTTCTTAGTATTTTGTAGAGAAATAAATAAGGGTAATAGAATATTATCACAATTAACATAAAAAAACAAGGTTAACCCCTTGCTTTTTCTACTTCTATATCCCCAAAAGTTTTTTCTTGCCTTGTTTTTATTTTATTTCTCCTTGTAAGTTCCAAAATTCCTGTAAATGCTGTTACTGTTTCTAATTTTGTGTATTTCTTTGTTTTACATAATTTATTAAAAATAAATTTTGGTTTTTTTACCAATTCTTTAAATATGTCTTTAACTTTGCTAGCTACTGTTACTGTTTCCACTATAGCAATTCTTTCTATATTTATTGCATTTTTATTGATTTTTGCCTTATTTTTTTCTATTAAGTCTTTATATGCTCTTTCTACTAAATTTTTTGAATAATTTTCTTCTAGTTTTCTGCTTGGTAATTCTATTTTGTCTGGAGCCTTATAAAACCTCTTTGAATTCTTTTCAAAAGCTTCTCTTAACTTTTTAGAAATTTCCTTATATTTTTTATACTCTATTATTCTATGTATTAATTCTTCTTCTGTAAGTTCTGCTTCATCCTCTACTTGTTTTGGTAATAAGCTTTTAGACTTTATATAAAGGAGTGTAGATGCCATTACTATGAATTCACTTGTTATATCTAAATTGAATTTTTTCATTGTATTTATATATTCCATATATTGGTCTGTAATCTTGGAAATATTAACTTCATTTATATTCATTTTATTTTTGTCTACTAAGTGACATAGTAGGTCTAATGGCCCCTCAAAATTATCTAATCTAATTTCATATTTATTTGTTTCTAATGTTAGTATATTTTTCACTTTTATTTCTCCTAGTTAATATCTTCTTGTGCTATTTTTATTGTTTCTTGTAAATAGCCTTTTTTCTTTAGATAATTTATTATTTCTTCTGGTTCTAGTAAATTTTGTTTCTTAATAAATATTTTTTTTGCAGAGTTTAATTCATATTCTAATAAGTCTTCCTTATTAGAATATATATAATTATTTATTATATCTTTTTTTACTCCTTTTGTCATCAGTTTATATTCAATTTCTTTTATTGACATATTTTTTAAATTTCTAAATTCATTTACAGCTCTCTGTACATAGAATTCATCGTTTATATAATCGAGCTCTTTCAATTCTTCTATTACATCATCTAAGAGTTCTCCACTATCTTCCTTGAATTTTTGTCTAACTTCTTGTTCTGTTCTTTTTTTGAATAATATGTATTTTAATACTTTTGTTTTTAGTTTGTCAAATTCTTCTACATAATCCATTGATTGCTCCTATCATTTATTATTAGAGTAATTTCTTTGAAGGCAAGCCATTAAAATCGCCCCCCTACAATTTCTCTTGCAATAAATTATATTTACGATTCAGGACAGTCCCCCTTTTGTTATCCAACAAAAGAGGGACAGTCCCTAGAATCGTTCATACAAATTACAATTTATAAATTAATTCTATTCTTCTTCGTCTTCTTCATTATCTCCTAGACTTTTTTCAAATGCTTGTTCAAAATTATCTCTAACTTTTTTCTCTACCTCTGCCATAAGTTCTGGATTATTATGCAAATACTGTTTTACATTTTCTCTTCCTTGGCCTATTTTTTCTCCATTGTAGCTAAACCAAGATCCACTTTTTTCTATTATATCTAGGTTAACTGCCATATCTAATATATTTCCCTCTTTAGATATTCCTTTACCATATACAATATCAAATTCTGCTTCTCTAAATGGAGGTGCAACTTTGTTTTTAATTACTTTTACTCTTGCACGGTTTCCTACTACTTCTCCATCTTGTTTTATATTTTCTATTTTTCTAATATCTAATCTTACAGAAGCATAAAATTTTAGTGCTCTTCCTCCTGTAGTTGTTTCTGGATTTCCAAACATAACTCCTATTTTTTCTCTTAATTGGTTAATGAAAATTATCACTGTTTTTGATTTGTTTATTGCTCCTGCTAATTTTCTTAATGCTTGAGACATAAGCCTTGCTTGAAGTCCCATATGTGAGTCTCCCATATCTCCATCTATTTCTGCTTTTGGCACTAGTGCAGCAACAGAATCTACAACTATTACATCTAGAGCTCCACTTCTAACTAAGCTTTCTGTAATTTCTAATGCTTGTTCTCCTGTATCTGGTTGTGAAACTATTAAATTATCTATATCAACTCCTAAGTGCTTTGCATATACTGGGTCTAATGCGTGTTCTGCATCTATAAAAGCTGCTTCTCCATTCATTTTTTGAGCTTCTGCTATTATATGTAATGCAAGTGTTGTTTTTCCAGAAGATTCTGGTCCAAATATTTCTATTATTCTTCCTCTAGGAACTCCTCCTATTCCTAATGCTATATCTAATCCTAATGCTCCTGTAGGAATCGCTTCTACATTCATTGCTTTATATTCTCCAAGTTTCATTACTGAACCTTTTCCAAACTGCTTCTCTATTTGGCTTAATGCTACTTCTAGTGCTTTTTTCTTTTCTAAATTTTCATCACTCATTTTATTTCCTCCTATATTTTCAAACGTATGTTTGCTATTATTATATATGATATATTTTTTTTGTCAAGGTTTTTTATAAAATTATTTTATCTTATACCAATTGTCTATATTATAAAATAAATTATACCAGTTAAAAGACAAATCGCCTTTTAGATTTGTTCTAGTTAATACAAATAAACTATTAAAATATAAACTTATAAATGGTGCCTCTTCTTTGTATATTTCCATTAGTCTAGAATATTTGCTTTCCATCATTTTCTCATCATTTATGTTATTTATATCTTTTAGTATTTCTGTTGCTTCTTTATTTGCAAAATTAGATAAATTGCCTTCTCCAAAATAATTTTGTAAATCTGGATAATTAGCTACAATATTTCCAGTTAATATAATATCATATCTTTTATTTTTTATATAGTTATTATAATTATTATCATTAACCTTTATAATACTTATTCTAATACCTATTTCTTGTAATTGTTCTTTTATTTCTTCTGCTAATAGAACTCTCCTCGTATTACTTTCATTTACTATAAGGGTAAACTCTAACTTATTATTTTTCTTCTTCCAACAGTTATTTATATAAGTCCATCCATTATCTCTTAATATTTGTTTTGCTTTGTTTATATCATATTCATAAATTACTTCTTGATTATATAAATAATTTCCATAATCCAGTGGAAAATTACTAATTATATATTTATTATTATACACATTATAATTTATAGACTTTTTATC
>CAKPJM010000039.1 GCA_934162625.1 uncultured Clostridia bacterium | reverse complement strand
ATAATGAATAGAGTAAATAGTAGTGAGCGGAGAATATGCTAGAATTTCTCAAGGACGGAAGTATAAGGAATATAGTTTTTCAAGCAGGACAATTTGATTGTGCCATGGAAAGCTTAGGTAATCAATATAATGCACAAAATATTTACAATATGGTGCCAACAGATGAGCATTATAATATAGCTGATTGGGCAATTGCTGGAAACAAAATAAATGAAATAGGGGAATGCTTATGGTATATGAATCCGTTTAATCCAACATGTCCTAATACATTTCCATATAATGGATCACGGAACATTTCATACAAGAATAAATGAACATTGTTTTTATAGACCAACACCTTTATATAGTCAAACTTAAAATTTATGGAGGAATTTATGTATTATAATAATTATAATTTTCCAGAATATAGAGCAATGGAAATAGACAGCCAAAAGGCTCCTGAAACAGTCACAAATGCATTATATACACCAGCATTTTTAAGACAACATTTAGGAAAACTTGTTAGAGTTGAATTTTTAATTGGAACAACATACTTAGAAGACAGAACACGGGATATTGGTAGAAGTGGGAGCAAGTTATATTGTACTTAGATCAATACAAGATGCAAATCTTTTATACTGCGATATTTATTCAATAAAATTTGTTACAATATCAGAAAACCCTTTTATAAACAACCCTGACTTTCAAGTATAAACTATCTTAGTCTAAAGAAATTTGTGCTCCAAAAGCACCATTCATATCATCTGGGATTGGGGCTTTAATTTCAATGCTTTTCTTAATAATAGGATGAATAAATTTTACTTTATAAGAGTGAAGAGCTTGTCTTTTAATAAGAGCAGAAGGCACTCCATATAATGTATCTCCTAAAATAGGGTGACCAATAAATTTAGAGTGTAATCTAATTTGATGAGTTCTTCCAGTTTTTAAAACAAAGCTTACCAAAGATATATCACTTTTAAAATTAGTATCAATTACTTTATAACAAGAAATAGCACTATCTCCATTTGAACTTATACATCTTTCTATTATACTGTTTTCTTTTCTTGCAATGGGAGCATCAATAATTCCAGAAGGAGGATTAGGTACACCGTTTAAAATAGCCAAATACTCTTTATAAAAAGTTTTATTTTGCATTTGCTTTATAAGGCATTCTTGAATATACTCATTTTTTGCAAATATAACAATACCAGTGGTATCTCTATCCAATCTATTTACAGGTCTTATTTTTTTCTTAAGACCAATTAAATCAAAATAATACTTTACTCCATTAGATAAACTATTATCATAATGTAAAATAGAAGGATGGACAGGCATATTGTAAGATTTATTTAATATTAAAAAACAATCATCTTCATATAGAATATTTAAATCCATTTTAGTAGGAACAATATTTTCAGATTCTTCTTCATAATCTAAACTACAATAAACAACATCTCCTATAGATAGTAATTTATCCAAATAAGTCTCTGCGCTATTTAACAATATAAGTTTATTAAACTTTAATTTAGTAATTAATCTATTAGACATATTAAATTCACTTTTCAGAACTTGCCTAACCGTTTTATATAAAGACAAGTCTTTAACTACATATTCTAAATTCATATAAAAACCTCAAAACAATTATATAATTTATATTCAACAAAAGCAAACTAAATTGTAATAAATCACACCTCACACCTCACACCTCCAACTTCTATTTATATAAAAAATTATAAAAAAATCTTGTACTTTTCATAAATTCTTTATATAATATTTAAGTATGTTAAAAAGGAGGAATATAAAATGGCTTTTTTAGAAGATATTATAAAAAGAGCAAAAGAACAAAGAAAAACAATAGTATTACCAGAAGCAACAGATATTAGAACATTAAAGGCAGTAGATTTAATTTCAAAACAAGATTTTTGTAATGTTGTATTAATAGGTAATAAAGAAGAAGTTTTAAAAATAGCAAATGAAAATAGTTTTGATGTTTCAAAAGCAGAAATAATAGAACCAAGTACTTCAGAAAATTATACAGAATTCGTTGAAGCTTTTTATGAGCTTAGAAAACATAAAGGCATGACAATGGAAAAGGCAGAAGAATTAATGAAAGACCCAGTATTTTTCGGAATGATGATGGTAAAAAAGGAAAAAGCAGATGGACTAGTTTCAGGGGCAGCACATTCAACAGCAGATACATTAAGACCAGCATTGCAAATTCTAAAAACAGCACCAGTAACAAAAATAGTTTCTACATTCTCTGTAATGGTAGTTCCCAACTGTGAATATGGAGAAAATGGAGTATTTGTTTTTGCAGATTGCGGATTGAATCAAAATCCAAATTCAGAAGAATTATCTGAAATAGCAATATCTACAGCAAAGAGCTTTAAACAAATAATAGGAAAAGAACCAAAAGTAGCAATGCTTTCATATTCTACAAAAGGAAGTGCAAAAGCAGAAGAAGTAGATAAAGTAAGAATAGCAACAGAGCTTGCAAAAGAAAAAGACCCAGAATTAGCAATTGATGGAGAAATGCAATTTGATGCAGCAATAATTCCAGAAATAGCAAAATCAAAAGCACCAGGAAGTGACGTGGCTGGAAAAGCAAATACATTAGTTTTCCCAGAATTAGAAGCTGGAAACATAGGATATAAGTTAGTAGAAAGATTAGCAAAAGCTGAAGCTTATGGACCAATGTGTCAAGGAATGGCAAAACCAGTTAATGATTTATCAAGAGGTTGTAAAGCAGAGGATATTGTTGGAGTTGTGGCTATAACATGTGTTCAAGCCCAACAGAACTAAACCAAATGAAAATCAGCATCTTGCACATTTTCTTAGAAGCAATAAAATCCTCAACGTGCACACGCACGCCTCCGGTTTTCTTGCTTCATAAAATGCACAATATACTAATTTTGATTTGTTTTTAATAAAACTATAATTATGAATGTAGGTGGGAAGACCCTGGTCTGCCCAAAATAAAATAAAAGGAGAGAAATATATAATGAAAATATTAGTAGTAAACTGCGGAAGTTCATCTTTGAAATATCAATTAATAGATATGGAAAATGATAACGTATTAGCATCAGGAAGATGCGATAGAATAGGTGGCGCAGGAATAAATAAACCATTTATAGAATATAAAAAAGGAAATGGACCAAAGGTAAGAGATGAAGTAGAATTACCAGACCATACAAAAGCGTTTGAAACAGTAATAGAATATTTAACAAATCCAGAAACAGGAGCAATAAAAGATTTATCTGAAATAAATGGTATAGGACATAGAATAGTAAATGGAGGACCTAAATTTACAGAGGCTACTCTAGTTACAGATGAAGTAATGAGTGAATACAAAAAAGCAATAGAATATGCTCCACTTCATAATCCAGCACATATTCAAGGAATTGATGCTTGTACAAAAATAATGCCAAATATACCACAAGTATTAGTTTTCGATACATCATTCCATACAACAATTCCAGAAGAAGCATCACTATATGCAATTCCATATGAATATTATGAGAAATATGCAATAAAAAGATATGGTGCTCATGGTACATCACACAAATTCATAACAAAAGAAGCAGCAAAAGTATTAGGAAAAAATAAAGAAGATATAAACATAATTTCTTGCCATTTAGGAAATGGATCTAGTATAGCCGCTGTAAAAAATGGAAAATGTGTTGAAACTACAATGGGATTAACACCATTAGAGGGATTAATAATGGGAACACGTTCAGGAGATTTAGATCCAGCAATATTAGAATTTGTAATGAAAAAAGAAAATTTAAGCATAGATGAAATGATGACAATACTAAATAAAAAATCAGGATTATTAGGAATAACAGGAATAACAGGGGATGTAAGAGACTTAAAAGAATTAAGCAAACAAGGAAATGAAAGAGCAGAACTTGCATTAAAAATGTTTGCACATAGAGTAAAAAAATATATTGGTGCATATATGGCAATATTAGGACATGTAGATGCAATAATATTTGAAGGTGGAATAGGAGAACATAATCCAGATGTTGTAAATAGATGTGTAGAAGGATTAGAGGAATTAGGAATAGAATTTGATTCATCACATAATGATAATGAACAATATGAAGGAATAATAAGCAAACCAACATCTAGAATACCAATGTATGTAATACCAACAAACGAAGAACTAGAAATAGCAGAAGAAACAATGGAAGTAATAAATAAATAGAAAATTGAAATAAATGGAACAACCCCCTTTTGTTAATTTAAACAAAAAGGGGTTGTTCCATTTATTTCTCATTTTTCGTATTTTTCTACAGCTTGTACAACTTGCAATCTTCGCTCTTCACCTAATTTTTTATCTTCGGAGTAAATACTAGGAGCATTTGGAAGACCAGCTAAATAAGTGGCTTCATAAAAAGTTAAATCTTTGGGAGATTTATCGAAATAACCATAAGAAGCCTCATTTATACCATAATATCCATTTCCAAAATATATAATATTTAAATATAATTCTAAAATTTCATCTTTAGAGTAGTTCTTTTCTAAATCAAATGCTACAAAAATTTCTGCAATTTTTCTAATAGGAGATTTCTCTTGAGTAAAATAAATATTTCGTGCAACTTGTTGAGTAATGGTACTTGCTCCATAATCAAGAGATTTTCTAGAAAAATTTACATATGTTGAACGGATTATAGAAATAAAATCAACTCCATTATGAGAGTAAAATCTATGGTCTTCAATGGCCACTACAGCTTTTTTATAGTCATCAGAAATATTTTTTATATCAGTATAATTTTTGGAAGCCTTTATTTCTGATATAGCATTTTCTAGGCTAAGGTTTCCTATTGCATTTTTATATTTTAAGTATCCTAATCCTAAAACAATAGAGAATAAAACAAACAATAATATAAAAAACCAAAGAATAAGCTTTAATATAAATTTTTTCATACTATACCTCTAATCTAATTATATTGTTTATATTATACACTATAGCATTCAAAAAATCATTGTTTTTGACAAATTTCTAATATATAATATAAATGAAGGGAAGTATTAAAATGTTGAATACTATAATAATTTCAGGTGGAAACATAAATGAAAATTTTTTTAAAGAAGTAATGAAAAAAAATGAGTTTAATAATGTAATTGCTTGTGATAGAGGACTAGAGGTCTTATACAAATGCAATATAAAACCTAATTACATTATAGGCGACTTTGATTCTATAAATAAAAATATTTTGGAAAACTATAAAAAAGCTAGTGACATAAAAATAATAAGTTTAAATCCAGAAAAAGACTATACAGATACACATATGGCATTAAAATTAGCAATAGATTTAAATAGTAATGACATAACAATAGTGGGAGCAATAGGAACTAGACTAGATCATACTTTAGCAAATATCAATATTTTAAAAGAAGCATTAGACAATGATGTAAATTGTAAAATTATTAATGAAAATAACTATATAAGTTTAATTGATAAAACTACAATTATAGAGAAAGATAATAGATATAAGTATGTATCCTTAATACCCATTACAACTGTAGCAACAGGGATTACATTGCAAGGCTTTAAATATTCTTTGCAGAATGCAACCATGAAAATTGGAGAAAGTATAGGCGTAAGCAATGAACAAATTGCACAATCAGCAAAAGTGAATATAAAAGAAGGAATATTAATTTTCCTTAAAACCAATGACTAGGAGGAATAAAATGGGAGATTCTAAAATAATAAAATTTACATCATGGATATTAACAATACTATTTATTATTTTGTTTATTTTACTTTTTTCATATATATATCAAGACTATGAAAGCCTAAAGCCTACTAGTGAATTTATATACATAAGCCAAAATCAAAAAGAGATTAAATTAGATACAAATAATAAAGAGAAAACACAGTCAGTAATATTAGAAATGGATCCAGCACCAGCGCAAACAATTAACAATGAAGATACTACTAGAATAGATAGTAATAAGTTTTATTATAACCAATTGGATAATTACTCAAAATTGATATATGAAAGCCTAGAAAAACAAAAAGAAAATTTAAAAAATGGAACAGAAATAATAAATTTACCAGAGAAAATTAAGGACATTTTAGAGAAGGAAAATATAGAGGCAATTTTTTCAGCAGCGATAAATGCATTTGAATACGATAATCCGGATATATATTATATAGATACGTCAAAATTGGTATTATACTATGAAAGCTATTCATCAGGTAAGTATAATATATACTTAAAAAAAGATGATCAATATCAGAACTATTTAAGTGATGATTTTTCTAATGAAGAGGATATAAAAATAGCACAAATGAAAATTGATAACATAGCAAATGAAATACAAGCAAATATAGAAAATATGGAAACAGATTATGACAAAATCTTATATATTCATGATTGGATAACTGAAAATATAGAATATGATGAGAGCTTAAATAAAACAAATAGGAATAGTATTTATGGAGCTTTTGTAGATAGAGAAGTAACTTGCGGAGGTTATGCGAAAGCATTTAAATATTTAGTAGATAAATTAAATATAGATTGCATAATAATTCAAGGAGAAGCCACAACAGAGGAAAAAACAGAAAATCATGCTTGGAATTATATAAAACTATTAGATAGTTGGTATGGAGTAGATTGCACTTGGGATGATCCTATAATTATAGGAGGAACTGGAAATGAAAAGAAACCAAAATACTATACATATTTTTTGAAAGGACAAGAAGTATTTAATAATCACAAAGCTTTTGAAGCCTTTTGGAATACAAAAATAAAGATAAATTATCCAGAATTAAGCAATAATAATTATAACTAAAGAAACTTTTAGGACGGACTAATTTTTTTCCTTTTTGAAAGGAAAAAAATTAGTCCGTCCTAAAAGTTTCTTTTTTCTCTTAACAAAAATATCACTCTTGTATACATAAAAACATAATATATACTATCTACATAAGAAAGGGGAACAAAAACAATGTTACTTGAAGGAAAAAAAATAGGGTTCGCTTTAACAGGATCTTTTTGTACATTTGAAAAGACAATAGAACAAATTTTAAAATTAACTCAAGAAGGTGCTGAAGTTATACCCATAATGTCTTTTTATGGTTATAATGTAAGTACTAGATTTGGAGAGGCAGAAGAATTTATAAAAAAGATAGAGAAAATTACTGGTAAAAAAATTATTCACACAATAGAAGAAGCAGAACCTATAGGACCTAAAGAAATGACAGATGTTATGGTAGTTGCACCATGTTCCCGGAAATACAATAGGAAAGTTAGCAAATGGAATAACTAATACCCCAGTACTAGTAGCAGTAAGATCACATTTAAGAAACGAAAATCCGCTGGTACTAGGAATAGCAACAAATGATGCTCTTTCGCGGAAGTGCTGAAAACATAGGAAAATTATTAAACCGAAAACATATATATTTTATTCCATTTAGGCAAGATAATCCAATTACTAAGCCACGTTCACTTGTATTTGATCCGAAATATATTTTAAATACTATTTTGAAAGCTTTAGATAGAGAACAAATACAGCCGATATTATTATAGAACAATTGAATATTATAAAGAAAAGGAATTCAAAATTATTTGAATTCCTTTTCTTATACCTTGACAGTTTTTAATATTCAATGTAAAATATAATAGTACAGAAAGTTAAAATATATTCAAATAAAAGTATATATATTAATCTGAACATTGAAAATTAAATAGAAGAAAGAGGTGCATTATTTATGAATCCAACATTAATAGCAGTAATCACCTTTCTTATCTCAGCAGCTGTATGTTTACCATTAGGAATGTATTTAAGGAAAAAAACAGCTGAATCTAAAATTAAAGGAGCAGAAAGCGAAGCAGAAAGAATTCTTTCAAATGCAAGGAAAGAAGCCGAAAATGCTAAAAAAGAAGAAATTTTAAAAGCAAAAGAAGAAATAATGAAAACTAGAAATGAATTAGATGAAGAGATTAAAGAAAGAAGAAGTGAAATTACTCTACAAGAAAAAAGAATAATACAAAAAGAGGAAAACCTAGAAAAAAGATCAGAAAATTTTGAACGTAAAGAAAGAGACTTAGAAAGACATATTAGAGAAAATGATGAGGAAGCAAAAAGAATAGAAGAAATTAAAGAAGAACAAACAGCTAAATTAGAAGAAATCTCTAGAATGTCAAAGGAAGAAGCAAAAGTTATGCTATTAGAACAATTAGATAGAAAACTTTCAGACGAAAAGGCAGCACTTATTAGAGAAGCAGAAAGCAAAGCGAAAGAAGATGCAACTAAAAATGCAAGAGAAATTGTAGGTTATGCTATACAAAAATGTGCAGCTGATCATACTTCAGAAACAACAGTATCTGTTGTAGCACTTCCAAATGATGACATGAAGGGAAGAATAATAGGAAGAGAAGGAAGAAACATAAAAACCCTAGAAACTCTAACAGGAATTGACTTAATAATAGATGATACACCAGAAGCAGTTATATTGTCAGGATTTGACCCATTAAGAAGAGAAGTAGCGAAAATAGCATTAGAAAAACTAATAGAAGATGGAAGAATTCATCCTGCTAAAATTGAAGAAATGGTTGAAAAAGCTAAAGAAGAAGTGGAAGCAATAATAAAACAAGAAGGCGAGAGAGCAGTATTAGAAACTGGTGTTCATGGATTACATCCAGATTTAGTAAAACTAATAGGAAAACTAAAATACAGAACAAGTTATGGACAAAATGTTTTAAATCATTCTATAGAAGTATCTAATCTAGCAAGAATAATGGCAGAAGAATTAGGATTGGATCCAAAAATTGCTAGACGTGCAGGTCTTTTGCATGACATAGGAAAAGCACTAGATCACGATATGGAAGGAACACACGTAGAAATAGGTGTTGATGTACTAAAAAAATATAAAGAAACTGACATAATAATAAATGCTGTTGAAGCTCATCATGGAGACGTTGAGCCAAAAACAATAGAAGCAGTATTAATTCAAGCAGCAGATGCAATATCAGCATCAAGACCAGGAGCAAGAAGAGAAACTTTAGAGACATATATTAAAAGACTAGAAAAACTAGAAGAAATAGCAGATTCTTTTGAAGGAGTAGACAAATCATTTGCGATACAAGCAGGACGAGAGATAAGACTAATAGTGAAACCAGAAAAGGTTTCAGATAGCCAAATGGTTATAATGGCAAGAGAAGTTGCAGAAAAAGTAGAATCAGAAATGGAATATCCAGGCCAAATAAAAGTTAATGTAATTAGAGAAACAAGAGCAATTGATTATGCAAAATAAGAAAGGCATTTTGCTAAGTATACATTCGAAGAAAGTGCAAAATACATGCCACTCGCTTTGCTCGGGCAGAGCTAAGGAAGCCTAACCTTGTTGTATACGCAAAAATCTTCGATTTTTTCTATACAATAAAAAAACCGTCGCAAGAGCGACGGTTTTTTTACTGAAAGTTAAGGCGACTGAGAAAGAAGCTCCAGAGAAAAGTTTTCATTTTCATCTCTGTGAAAGCAAAAATAAAACTCTACTCCATCATAGGAGTTATTATCCCAGTAAAGTTTAGCTGTGTGCATATCATGGACAAAATCTACACTGCAAAAATATGACACAAGAGGATAACGACAAAAGTCATCCACATTCTTAATTTTTATATCTCCTAGATCAGGAGGACAGGAAATATATAAGTCAAGAATAAGCATTAACTTCCGTAAGGTCATGATTATGGCCCCTTTCAATAATAAAGTCATTAAGATATTACTTAATGCCAAATTATTATAGCACAATATTTACATAATGTAAAGAAGCTTTGAGTTGTAAAAATCTATAAAAGAATATATAATAATAAAAATAAGGAGGAATGTATTAGATGAATATTTTAATTTTAGGAGATATAATAGGAGAAAGTTCAGTAAAAAGAGTTAAAGAAATATTGCCAAATGTGATAAAAGAGAAGAATATAGATTTTGTAATAGCAAATGGAGAAAATAGTGCTGGAGGTATGGGAATAAC
>CAKPJM010000038.1 GCA_934162625.1 uncultured Clostridia bacterium | reverse complement strand
CCGACAAAGAATGAGTCAGCTTAGACTTATAGCCCGTTTAACATAGCGCAAATAAAAAGTTAAGCAAATTACAATTTGCTATATGGCAAACTCGTAATTTGAAATGTAGGAATTCCACTAGAGTAAGGAGCTATATCATACTGCTGAAAATAAATGTTTACATACTTCTCATCTAAATAAAAACTATTTAAATTAATGCTATTTAAAACTAAACTACAATAATTATCAAAATAATAGTTAGTTCCATTTGCAATTTGTTCTTCTATTTGATTATTTATATCCCTTAAAATGTACAAAACATAATCACAATTACCATCAAATAATTCATTTAATGTTATTTGATTTCCAGTTTGAATGTTCCAGTTTTGAGATGTACGAGTAGTGGTCCCGTGTGCACCACCAGAAAATATATATTCATCTGAATATAAGCTTACATATGGATTTTTATTAAGAGTTATAGCAAAATTAGAAACTATTTCATATATCATTATTGGATAACCATTACTTATATTAAAGTCATACAATTCTTTAGCTTCTTTGAATAAATTTTTTTCAACATACTGTTTTAATTTAATAGCTTTTATAAAATTAAACCTATTAAATTTATGTACACCAACACTATTTCCAATAATTTTTGGAAATTCAATTTTGTATTTAAGCACAACGGTATTTTTGTAATAAAGTTCTTTTTCAAAAGTATTAGTTACAATTCTATACATAATTATCACCTAAAACATAATATGCAAAAAAATAAAAAAAGTTATAGATATTTTGAAAGAAATGATATATTATATAAATATATATGGAGTGATATCGAAGTGGTCATAACGAGGCTGTCTCGAAAACAGTTAGTCAGCGAAAACTGGCCCGTGGGTTCGAATCCCACTCACTCCGCCAACAAAAAATGAAAGAAATGGGACAGCCCCCTTTTGTTATTCAACAAAAGAGGAACAGTCCCTAGAATCGTTCACAAATTACAATTTATCTTAATAATTTAAACCAATTTTCAATAACTCTAACAGACATATTTACAAAGCTAATTTTTTTCACATTTTCTTTTGCAACTATATCTACAGTTGCAATATTCTTTCCGTCAATACTATAAGTGACTTCTCCTAATTTTTGTCCTTTAGTAATAGGTGCAGAAACTTTATCAGGTAAAGAAATATTTGTTGTTATGCTTTTAGAAGTTCCTTTTTTTATCAAACAACCTTGAGTTGAATCAAAAATAGCATCAACATTATTATTAATTCCTTTATCTACAGCTATAGATTTTATAATGTCATCTTTTTTAGAACATTCTACATATTCGAAATTACTAAATCCATAGTCTAATAATTTTTTTGCTTCAGAAAATCTAATAGCAGACGTTTCCCCACGCATAATTACTGCTATCAAAGACAAATTATTTCTAGTTGCTGTTGCAGACAAATTAAATAAGGCAGTTGAGGTAGAACCTGTCTTTAAACCTGTTGCTCCTTCATAATTCCTAATTAATTTATTAGTATTTACTAGTTCAGATTTTCCATCTCTTAAACTATCCATCCAAATAGTAGTATAATCCATTATTTTAGGGTGCTTTGTCATTAATTCTCTTGACATAATTGCAATATCATAACTAGAAGTTAAGTGCCCATCTGCGTCAATACCATGACAATTTTTAAAAGAAGTGTCATTCATTCCTAATTCTTTTGCTCGTTTATTCATTTGTTCAACAAATAATTCTTCACTTCCAGATAAATATTCTGCCATTGCAACACAACAATCATTAGCTGATACTACACAAATTGCTTTTAACATTTCGTTTACACTTAAGGTCTCTGTAGTGTCTAGCCATATTTGAGAACCACCCATACTACTAGCTTTTTCTGAACAAGGTACCTGATCTTCTAAACTTATAGTTCCATTGTCTATAGCCTCCATAATTAAAAGAATTGTCATTACTTTTGTTACGCTAGCGGGCCTTAATTGTTCATGTGAATTATACTCATAAAGTACAGTGCCACTATTTTGTTCCATTAATATTGCACTACCAGATGTTATGCCTAAAAAATTACCGGACTGTTCTTCTGATAAATTAGCATTTTGCTCGGCGGGAGAAATCGAAGTTGAAATGGAATTAGAATTGTTTGACCACACATAAATACTTTCATCACTAATAGCAAAAGAAAAAGTTGGAATAATAAAAGATAATAGTATGAAAGCTAAAGTCATATATATTAAAAAATTATTTTTCTTTAAAAACATAAAAAAACCTCCTGTAAAAGTATTAGTAAATACTATTCAAAAGAAGGTTTATTTAGAACAAATTACAATTCAACTATTCTAACATCTACACTATTGGGAGTATTAGAACAATATATTTTTATATCATTATTAGAATCATTTTTAAATTTAAAGTCTATACTACCATAAGCAACTGCAGCATCTTTTCCAAGAGGAACATAATACACTTCTTTACTATGCTCATGCCTTTCTACTATAGTTAAAGAAGGAACAGCCAAAACTGCATTATATAAGGTACTACTTATTTGGCAATTACCACCACCATAGCCCTTTATGGTGTTTCCATCTTTGTCAAAAATATCAGCCTTTTGGTAACCAGCTTCTGGTGTGGCCTTTCCAACTGTATCGCAGAAAGAAAAAGTTTCTCCACTTTTTACAATAGTACCATTTACTTTCGAACAGCTAAGAGTAATATTGTTTTGCCTTCCAGAATCATTTGGAGTGTATATTTTAGTAGAAAAAGAAGAAAGCTCTGTTTCAGGATTAGTTTCACCTCTATTAACCTCAACAACATTATTGTTCTCAGTGTTCGAAGCAACCCTAGAAGTAGTATAGTCATAAGACATATTTTCTTCTGCATTATTTTTAATCGTATTATTAGTTTCAGTATTATTATTACAAGCACCTAAAAATATAATTATTATAAACATATATATAATTAAAGAAATTTTTTTCATAACATCTCCTACAAAAATTGTAATTTGGACAAATGGGGACAGACCCCTTTTGTTTGATTTCGAACAAAAGGGGTCTGTCCCCATTTGTCCAAATTACAATTTGCTTACTTAATTCTATTATGACCAAAAACTCTATAAATATTGACAAAAATAAAAAATATAGTATAATTAATATGTAAGTTATTTTTAGGAGATAAACAATGTTAGGAAAGATATGGAAAAAAGTAGCAGTAATAATTTTAATAATTGCTTGCTTATGGAATATTATTTTTAAACTAGTAAATAAAATTTCTTTCGAAGGCACTATAGAAGCAGCAAAAGCTCAAATACAAGAAATTAAAAACAAAAATAAATAATTTTTTAAATAAATTTGCAAAATATAAAAAAGTATGTTAAAATATTTAAAGATTTTTTTAAAAAGCAAAGGAAGAGGTGAATAACATAATGAAAAAAGATATACAACCAGCATATAATGCAACTACAATTACATGTGCATGTGGAAATGTTTTAGAAGTAGGTTCTACAAAATCAAATTTAAAAGTTGATGTATGTTCTAAATGTCATCCATATTGGACAGGTAACTTAAGAAAAGATACAACAGGTGGAAGAGCAGACAAATTTAAAAAGAAATATGGAATTGCTTAAGAAATATATGAAACACTCTTAAAAGGGTGTTTTTTTCAAAACATAACAATTTTCGCCAAAGGAAAAAATTACCATATATAGAATATAATAATTATGAGAAAAATTTTATTATATATTCTATGTATGGTTTTTTTATGCTTTTTAGTACCAATTTTGTTTACCAAAAAGAGTGAACCTAAAGAAATAAAAAGCAATGTAGAAATAGAATATAAAGATACCACAAATTTGTATGATTATGGAGAATACAACAAAGTAAAACTACTACATACAAAAACTGGAGAAGTAGAAGAGCTAGATCTTGACCAGTATTTATTAGGAGTGGTATCAAGTGAAATGCCTGCAAGTTTTGAAATAGAAGCATTAAAAGCCCAAGCTGTTGTAGCAAGAACATATACTATATATAAAATTACAGAAGAAAAGAAACATGATAATGCAGATATATGTGACGATTCAAAATGTTGCCAAGCTTGGATATCTAAAGAAGATAGATTTGCTAGATGGAATGAAGAAGAAAGAGAAACTAATTGGTCAAAAATAGAAGAGGCAGTAAATAGTACAAAGGGGAAAATAGTAACTTATGAAGGAAAACCTATAAATGCATTTTTCCATTCTAATAGCGGGGGGACAACAGATACTGCAACAGCTGTATGGGGTGGAACTAATTACCCATATTTACAAGCTGTAGAAACATCAGGAGAAGATGCATATACGCAATATAGTTCTGAAGTTGTCTTAAGTAAAGAAGAATTTACTAATAAAATAAAAGAGTATCATAGTGAATTTCAAATAGATTTTAATTTAGAAAATCAAATAGAAATATTAAGCTATACAGAAGGAGAAAGAGTAAATGAAATAAGAGTAGGAAATTTAAACTTATCTGGAGTGGAAATAAGAAATATATTCAAGCTTAAATCTGCCAGATTTGAAATAAGTATAGATGGAGAAAATGTAAGATTTAATGTACTTGGATATGGCCACGGGGTAGGAATGAGCCAAACTGGAGCAGATAGTATGGCAAAACAAGGAAAGAACTATGAGGAAATTATAAAACATTTCTACATAGGTGTTGAAATTACAAAGAACAAAGAGACTTGAGATCGCCATTTGTCCTCGCTGATTTGAGTTTCTGATTGAATGAGAAAATCTCAAAGGCAATAGCGATTATATTTTATTTATATATGAATATAATTCCAAAAAAGGGAAATAATTTTACTAAAGAAAAAATAAGGAGGATGCAAATGAGAAGAGGAAGAAGAGAAAGAATAGAAAAGAACAATGGTATTAAAAGCTTGATATATTTATCTATAGGCGTAGCACTAATAATGTTAATTACATTTGCAATAACTTTTATAGTGTATAACAATAAGATAAAAAATTCTACCTATAGTAGTTTAACAACAGAAAAAATAGCAGAATTAGTTCCAAACGATATGGATAAGGAAACAGAAAAAGCAAGTGTAGATATTGGAAAAACAATTGAAGAAGCAATTAACTCTGTAGAAGAAAAAAATATAGAAGCAGAAAAAGACGATAAAGAGACAAAAAAAGAAATAGAAAAGGAAGAGAAAAATGTAGTAGAAAAAACATCACAAGTTAATGCAGAACCAGTAAAAGTAAAAGATCCAGAATTTATTATGCCAGTAGAAGGAGAAATAACAAAAGGCTTTGCAAAAGATAATTTAATATATTCAGAGACATTAGAAGAATGGATTGTACATCTAGGAATAGACATAAAAGCAGAAAGAACTTCTGTTGTTAAAGCAGCAGAGGAAGGTACTATAAGTTCAATAAAAAATGATCCTAGATATGGATTAACTGTAGTAATAGAACATACAAATGGTTATAAATCGGTGTATTCAAATCTATTGACAACAGAGTTTGTTACTGAAGGAGAAAAGGTAGAAAAAGGACAATCAATAGGAACTGTTGGAAATTCTGCTGCTTTTGAAATTGTAGATGAGCCACATCTCCACTTTGAAATAACTAAGGACAATGTAAATGTAGATCCTAATATTTATTTAAAATAATGAAAACTTTTGTATTCAGCGTAGCACCAAAAGAGTGCTATGCTGTTTTTTTATTTTTTGTATTGAAAAAACAGTTTGAGATGTAATATAATTATAATAATATGGAGGGAAATATATGTTTTTAACAGAAGAAGGACGCATACAATCGATAGAACCATCAATGGAGCCAGAAACTTACCAAATTATAGGGAAAAATGGGAAAAAACCGAAAAAAAATAAAAAGAAGAAAAAACATCCAATATTGACTGGAATTATAAAATTTATTTTAATTCTTATAATTATTATACTGTTATTTATAATAATTGCAGGAGGATTTGCAGCATATAAGATATATCAGATTGCAAATGAAGTTAAATTAAGTAAAAATGACTTGGCAATAAAATATGAAAATTCAGTAATTAGAGATATAAAGGGAAATGAAATTGGTGTACTAAACGGCAATGAAAACAGAGTAATAATTTCTATAGAAGATATGCCAGAGTATTTACCAAAGGCGTTTATAGCAATAGAAGATGAAAGATTTTATGAGCACCATGGAGTTGATATAAAAAGAACCTTAAAAGCAACATATACATATTTAAAAAATAAAGGAAAGTCTCCTTTTGGAGGAAGTACAATAACACAACAAATGGTAAAAAACTTGACGCAAGAAAAGGAAGATACTTGGCAACGTAAAGTAAGAGAAATGACAAGAGCCTATTATGTAGAAAATGAGATGTCCAAAGAAGAAATATTAGAGTTATATCTTAATCTAATATTTTTGGGTGATACTGTATATGGAGTTGAACAAGGATCAAATTATTATTTTAATAAATCTGCAAAGGATCTAAGCTTAGCAGAATGTGCATTTATAGCAGGAATAAATCATTCTCCAAATTCATATAATCCTTTTGTGGAAAATAATTCTAAAATCTTAGAGAGTATAAAAACAAGAACAAAAATAGTTTTAAATAAGATGTATGAATTAGGAAAAATAAATTCAGAACAAGAATATAAAGAAGCTATTAAAGAAGTGGAAAATGGATTGAATTTTGAAAAAGGAGCTAATCCACAAGTTGTATTTTCTTATCATACAGATGCAGCAATAAATCAAATAATAAGGCAATTACAAAATCAACATAATTGGACATATGAACAAGCAAAACTATATTTATCTAGTGGTGGATTTACGATATACACAACAGAAGATCCTGATATGGAAGCAAAAATACAAGAAGAGTTTAATGAAGCCAAGTATCATACGGTTGATATTGACGACAATGGAAACCCACAGGAATCTCAAGCTGCAATGGTTTTAATAGACCATAAAACAGGGTATGTACTTGCAATATCAAGTGGATTCGATGAAAAAGTAGATGCGTTTGGATTTAATAGAGCAACAGATGCAAAAAAACAAACAGGGTCATCAATGAAAACAATTGCAGCATTAGCGCCTGCAATAGATAAAGGAATAATTACAGCATCAACAATATTTGATGATAATCCTACAAGTTTTAATAATGGTACATATGAGCCAAAAAATTTCGGATACAGTTACAGAGGATTAATTACTGTAAGAGATGCAATAGCATATTCACAAAATATACCTATGGTAAAAACTATGTGCCTACTAACACCAGAAAAATCAATAGAATTTTTAAAAAGTGTTGGAATAACATCAATTGATGAAGAAAAAGATTGCGTTTTGCCTCTGGCTTTAGGAGGACTAACTTGGGGAGTTACTCCATTACAAATGGCAGGTGCATATGCAGCTATTGCAAATAATGGAGAATATATAGAGCCAACTTTTTACACAAAAGTAGTAGATTCAAATGGAAATACTGTTTTACAAGCAGATCTAAAAAGAACAAGAGTAATGTCGGAGGAGGCAGCATATGTTGTGAAAGAAATTCTTACACAGCCAACAAAAACAGGAACATCAACAACATGCAGAATAGAAGGAATTGATGTTGCAGCAAAAACAGGAACATCTAATAATGATTATAATAGATGGCTTTGTGGATTTACACCATATTACACAGCAACAGTTTGGTTTGGACATGATAATGATGCTACAGTAAAGGGATGGACAATAAACCCAGCAACGCAAATATGGATAGGAGTTATGAAAAGGGTACATGAAGGATTGGAGCCAAGATCGTTTATAGATGAAAAACCAGAGGGAGTAGTAGAAGCACTAGTTTGTAAAAAATCAGGATTTTTAGCAACATCAACTTGTAAAAATTATGGGACAGCATATACGGAGTACTTTGTTAGTGGAACAGAACCTATTCAAACTTGCCCATATCATTCATCTGCCAAAGTATGTACAGAAAGCGGATTGTTAGCAAACGAGAATTGCCCTAGAACAAAAAGAGTATCTGGTAGAGGAGAATATATTAATGGTGATGGCCTATGGAAATCTAAATCAGGCTATTATAAACCTAAAAATATACCTCTTAATAGATGCACAATGCATTAAAACAAAGGAGTATAAGTATGATTAATACAATAGATAATGCAATATATGAAGCAATAATAAAAATAATGAATTCTAATATAACAGCAATTATGATATTTGTATCATTTCTTGGTTCAGCAATAACATTAATTACATTGTCACTTGCATCAATATTTTTAGTAAAAGATAAAAAGTATTCAAAATTAATAATATTAAATTTAGTGCTATCATTTATATTAAACAAAATATTGAAGTTAATAATAGCAAGGCCTAGACCGCCAAGATTAAGATTAGTTATAGAAAATGGGTATAGTTTTCCGAGCGGACATAGTATGGTATCATTTGCATTTTATGGATTCTTAATATACCTAATAAATAAAAACATAAAGAATAAAAAAATAAAATACCCATTAATAGTATTACTAAGCTTATTAATATTATTAATAGGAATAAGTAGAATTTATCTAGGAGTACATTATGTAACAGATGTATTAGGGGGATATATAATAGGCTTAATATACCTAATAGTATTTATAAAAGTTTTAAAAAAGAAAAAAATAAAATTGTAAGTTTAATTTCTTTAAGAACAAAGGGCGACTTAAGCCGCTTTGTTCTTAAAGAAATTTTTTTAATTTTTCAACTTTTTCTTCTTGAAAATTAACAAAATCATTTAAAAGTTTGTTTACATCTGTATCTAGATCTTTATTATGGTTTAGTAATCTACGACCTTCTATAATTCCCATATTAGTTCCCTGCATAAGCAATTCAGCAAGTTTAGAACTTGTAGAGTCTTTTATAGTATTAAATTGAATTCCATACCAGAGCATAGCCTTATCCTTAATGCTTGCATTATCTGGCTCTTCACCATAATTAGAATAAGCATCATTAACTTTATCTAAAATATTATTGTACATACTGTAATCATGATTTAAAACATTTTTAAATTCTTCATCCTCACATTTATCAGATACATATGAAATTGCTTCCATTCCCATTGTAACACCCTTACAAACTTCTTTTAATACTTTCAAATTTTTATCCATATAAAAACCTCCAATTCTTATATTCATATTATTACCAAAAATGTTGATAAAATACAAAACAAATGATAAACTAGAATATAATTAACAATGAAGGAGAAGAGCATGGACAATATTTTTAGTTTGAAAAATATATTAATTTATTTAGTTGCAATAAATTTAATAACATTTGTTACAATGTATGTAGATAAAAAGAAGGCTAAATGGGGAAAATGGAGAATAAAAGAATCAACCTTATTTACATTAGTTTTCCTAGGTGGTGGAATTGGAGGAATAGCAGGAATGTACTTATTTAGGCACAAAACAAAGAAAACGAGGTTTGTTATAGGATTTCCACTAATTCTTATAACAGAAGTAATTTGTGCAATAATACTTTTGGTAAAATAATCTAATGTTAAGGGCGTACAGAGTGCGCCCTTACAACGTTTTCGGTGATTTTAATTTTTACTATTTTTGTTCAAAAAGTAGTACACATAATTATTGTAAATAACTGTAAATTGTCAAAAAAATACTGAATAATTGTTTTGGGTGTTAATAAATAGAGTAGCTGAACTTTAGAATTTAAAGTTATTAACAAAGTTATCCACAGTATCCACAGAAAAAGGCAAATAGTAAAAGTTTGTTACATTTGGGTAACATAAACGAAGAAATTGTAATATGTATGTTGCAAACTTGTAATAAATTTGCAACATATTTTAAAATATATTGACACAAAACGTAAGAACGTATAAAATAAAATACATATAAAAACGTGGAGAGGAGAAACAAAATGGCAGACAAATCAATGGAAAAGATAGTTAATTTATGCAAAAATAGAGGATTTATATATCCAGGGTCAGAAATATATGGAGGGCTTGCAAATTCATGGGATTATGGTCCAATAGGTTCTGAAATGAAAAAAAATATAAAAGACATGTGGTGGAAAAAATTTATACATGAATCTAAATACAATGTTGGAATAGATGCTGCAATCATTATGAACCCAGAAGTATGGGTAACAACAGGACATGTAGGAGGATTTAGTGATCCACTTATAGATTGCAAAGAATGTAAAACAAGACACAGAGCAGATAAATTAATAGAAGAATGGGGATTCAAAAACGGAAAAGATATAACAGGGTTAGATGGCTGGACAAATGAGCAACTAGTAGATTATATAAATGAAAATAAAATAGAATGTCCAAATTGTGGAAAATCAAATTTTACAGAAATTAGAAAATTTAATTTAATGTTTAAAACATTTATGGGAGTTACAGAAGATGCTAAATCAGAAGTATATTTAAGACCAGAAACTGCACAAGGAATGTTTGTAAACTTTAAAAATGTACAAAGAACAACAAGAAGAAAATTACCATTAGGAATAGGCCAAATGGGACGTTCTTTCAGAAACGAAATAACACCAGGTAACTTTATAT
>CAKPJM010000037.1 GCA_934162625.1 uncultured Clostridia bacterium | reverse complement strand
CATCTATTCAAACTTGTCTACCACTTCTATTTTATTGCCTCTTAAGAATTCTGGTGCTGGCATTCTTTTTGCATTTTCTCCTTGCATTTCTAGAATTTTTAAAATTCCATCTTTTGCCATTATATATAGTGCTTCTTTTTTGTCTACATATAGTACTGTTCCTGGGTCTATTTCTGCAAATCTATAATCATATTCTTTAAACTCTGGATATTTGTCTATAAATTGGTCTATTGTTAAGCTATCTACTTTCCAGAACTTGATTTTCTTTTCATTAAGTATTGCATATGCCCCCATTATTGGATTTAAGCCTCTTACTAAATTTTTTATTTCTTGCGCGGTTTTATTTTCCCAATCTATTTTTGCTTGTGATTTCTCAAGCATTGGAGCAAGTGTAAAATCATCATTTTGTTTTGTTCTTGGTGCAGTTTTATTTTCTATTCTCTCTAATGTTTCAACTAATAATTCTGCTCCTATTTTAGATAGTCTATCCCATAATTCTCCAGAAGTTTCATCTTTATTTATTTTTGTTTCTGTTTGCAAGATTATATCTCCAGAATCCATACCTTCATCTAAGTACATCGTTGTAACGCCAGTTTCTTTATCTCCATTTAAAATGGCCCATTGTATTGGTGCTGAGCCTCTGTATTTTGGAAGTAGTGATGGATGAACATTTACACATCCATATTTAGGAATTTCTAGTATTTCTTTTGGAATTATTTTTCCATATGCTACAACACAAATTACATCTGGATTTATATCTTTTAAGATTTTTACTATTTCTTTGTTATCCCTTAATTTCTCTGGTTGGTATACTTCTATGTTGTTTTCTATTGCATATTCTTTTACTTCACATGGAATTAATTTCATTCCTCTTCCCTTAGGTTTATCTGGAACAGTAACTACTGCTGGAATTTCATGACCTGCATTATATATTGCTTCTAGTGAATCTCTTGCAAAATCTGGAGTTCCCATGAATACTATTTTCAACATATTTCCTCCTATAACTTCTTCTCATTAATATCTGAAGTGAGATGTGGGATGTGGGATATTTTTAAACTCGCACTTCTCACTTCCCACCTCACATTATATTTTATACTAGAAAATTTCTCATTTCCTAATATAGAACAAAGGGCGATGCCAAGTCGCTTTGCTTTAATCTTTTTTCTCTGGTGTTACTATTTCTAATGTTCCAGGGATTATTTTGTCTATAAATAATTCTCCATTTAAATGATCAACTTCATGACTTATTGCTTGCGCTAATAAATCCTTTGCTTTTATTTCAATTTTATTTCCTTTTTCATTTAAAGCTCTTACTGTTACTTCTTTTGGTCTTACTATTTTTGCGAATTTATTTGGAAAGCTTAAGCATCCCTCTTCTACTGTTTGCTCTCCTTTTGTTTTTACTATTTCTGGATTAATTAATATATATGGTTCTACTCCCTCTTCATATAAATCTATAACTACAATTCTTTTTAGTATTCCCACTTGAACAGCAGCTAATCCAACACCATTTAGTTTATGCATAGTGTCTAACATATCTTGTATTAATTCTTGTACTTTTTCATCAATTGTTTCTACTTCCCTTGATTTTTTTCTTAAGATTTCGTCTCCTTCTTCTCTTATTATTCTAATTGCCATATAAATTGCCCCCTTCAAAATGCGAAGTGTTTTGTATTCTTCACTATTCACTTTTCATTGTTAATTATTTTTGATTCATTGCATCATCTCTAAAGCTTTTATATTTCAAATACGCTTTTACTAATTCATATTATTTGGATTTATATCTGCAATAACTCGCGTATTTTTAAATTTTAATTTATAGAATTCATCTAAAGTACTGTTTATTGCGTTTATAATTGCACTATTTAAATTGCATTTTCCTATAATTCTCCATCTGTATTTATTTTTTATTTTGCTTATAGGCGCTACAACAGGTTTGTACATTTCTATATTTGTTTTATATATTTTGCTTTTCTTTTGTAATATTTCATGTAATTTTTTTGCAGATTTTTCCGCTTCTTCTTTGCTTCCTGAGCTAACATTAAATAATATTATATCGCAAAATGGTGGATATTTCAATTGTCTTCTAAGTTCTATTTCTGTATTATAAAACTCATCATAATTTTGTTGTTTTGCACATTTTATTACAAAATTTTCTGGATTGTATGTTTGAATAATTACTCTTCCCTCTTTTTCTCTTCCCGCTCTTCCTGCAACCTGTGTAAGTATATCAAATGTTCTCTCATTAGCTCGATAATCTTCAATATTTAAACTATTGTCTGCTGCAATTACTCCTACTAGTGTAACATTTGGAAAATGATGTCCTTTTACTACCATTTGTGTACCTATTAATATGTCTATATTTTCATTTTTAAATTTACTTAGGATCTCTTCATGAGAATTTTTTTTACTTACAGTATCTATATCCATTCTTATTGTACTTACACTTGGAAATAATTTTTGTATTTCATTTTGTAATCTTTCTGTGCCAGTTCCAAAATATCTAATATTTTTACTTTTACAACTTGGACATGTTTGTAAGTTTTTAATTTCGTATCCACAATAATGACATTTTAAAGTGTTAGAATATTCATGGTATGTTAAACTTATATTACATCTTCTACATTTGGCAGTATAGCCACAATCTCTACACATTACAAAAGTTGAAAACCCTCTTCTGTTTAAGAATAATATAGTTTGTTCTTTGTTTTTTATATTTTTTTCTATTTCTTCATATAATTTGTTACTTATAATAGATCTGTTTCCATTTGCAAGCTCTTGCCTTAAATCTATTATATTTACATCTGGAAGTTTAGATTTGTTTGCTCTTTTAGTAAGTGTAATTAGTTCTATTTTTCCTTGCTTTGCTTTTTCAAATGTTCCAATATCTGGTGTTGCACTTCCGAAGAACTAATGGAATATTATTTTGTTTTGCTAAATACATTGCAATATCTTTTGCATTAAATCTCGGAGCCATTTCTGATTTATATGATAAATCATGTTCCTCATCAACTATTATAATTCCTAAGTTTTCTACTGGTGCAAATATTGCAGACCTTGCACCAATTACAATTTTAGCCTTATTTTCTTTAATTTTTTGCCATTCATCATATCTCTCTCCTTGCGAAAGTTTGCTATGAAGTACTGCAATACAATCGCCAAACCTTGCTAAAAATCTGTCTACCATTTGAGGAGTTAATGATATTTCAGGAACTAATACTATCGCAGTTTTATTTTGTTTAATTACATTTTCTATTAACTGTAAATATATTTCTGTTTTTCCGTGAACCTGTCACTCCATATATTAAAAATTCTTTATAATTGCTTGTACTTATTTTATCATAAGCTAATTGTTGTTCTTCTGTTAATTTAAGTGGCTTATCTTTTTCTATGTCTTTATGTTCGAATGGATTTCTTCTAACTTTTTGGGTTTCAATTTCTATATATCCATTTTTCTCTAAAGTTTTGATTATACTTCTAGATGTATCTGTTAATATTTCCAAATCTGAAATATGTATTCCCTCATTTTCAAATAGAAAAGTAAGTAATCTTTTTTGTTTTTCCGATTTTATATTTCCTTCTTCTATATCGAATTCTATTTCTTCTATCTCTTTTTTTAAATAAACAAAATTTGCAGTTTTATCTTTTACTCTATTTTGCATTTTTTTAGTGGCGTTTCCAGGTGGTAGCATAAGCCTTATGCAATCTGATATATTACAAAAATACCTTTTTGCCATTATTTTAGCAAGATCTATGTTTTTCTTATTTAAGATATTATCTTCTAGTTTTGTTATCTCTTTATTTGCAAATTCAGAACTTCCTTTTAAGTTTAGAACAAATCCTTCTTCTTGTTTTGTTCTGCCAAAAGGCACAAAAACTCTAGAGCCTATTTTTATATCTTTTTCTATTGAAACTGGAACTATATAATCGTATGTTTTATTTAATTCTTTTGCTATTGTATTTATTATTACCTCTGCTATCATTTTTTCACCTTATTTATTAGTATATCAAAAATGTTTATTATTAACAATAATCAACTGTTGATTTTTAGTTAAATTTGTACTAAAATAGTTACTGTTCAAATCAAAATGTAAAAATAAACACAGGCGATTAAAATCACCCCTACACTCTGCACTTGCAATATTTACATTTCACGGGCAGACACAGGGCCTGCCCCTACATTTATTTTAATAATAGATAGGAGACAATTATATGACTAGTAAACAAAGAGCGTATTTAAGAGGATTAGCAAATAATATTGATGCTATTTTTCAAATTGGGAAAAATGGTATAAATGATAATTTAATTAAACAATTGAACGATGCTTTAGAAGCAAGAGAATTAATTAAAATAACTGTTTTGGAAACAGCCCCTGATTCTGCTAAAGCTTTATCTTTCGAAATAGCTGAAAGCACAAACTCTGCAGTTATTCAGGTAATTGGTAATAAAATTACATTATTTAGACAAAGAAAAAAAGATTCTAAAATAGATTTACCAAGTTAAAAATATCAAAGAGGTTTGAATATATAATTAAAATGCAATTATATATTCAAACCTCTTTTTTGTTTATCTTCCATTTGCTAATTTATATTCATTTTCAATTATTGTCATAATTATTTGCACTGTTTTTTCTAAGTCGTCATTTTTTAAAACATAATCATATATTCCTATTTTTGATTCTTCATAGTCAAATCTATTTAGCCTTAGTTCTATTTCTTTTATACTTGCTTTTTCTATTCTATGTTCTAATCTTCTTCTTAGTTCTTCTTTTGGAACTCTTAAAAATATTGTTACTATTTTTGTATCATCTTTTAATAATCTCATTAAATTTTCTGTTCCATTAACTTCTATGTCTTTAACTATTATTTTACCAGCCTTCATAGCCTCATTTAGTATTTTTTTAGAAGTTCCATAGTAATGTTCATGATGAACAGAATACTCGTAGAATTCGTTTTCTCTAATTTTTTGTTCAAATTCTTCTGTTGTTACAAAGTTGTATACTCCCCCATTTGTCTCTCCTGGTCTTGGGCTTCTATCTGTATAAGATGGCATTGTTGTAACATTGTTCATTCTTTTTAAAAGTTCTTTTTTTATCGTATCTTTTCCTGCACCTGATACTCCAGATAGTAATACTAGCATTTTACCACCTTTCCTTCTGCAATTTCATTTGCAGCAAGTGTAACAGTTGATTTTTCATTTACCTTTGTAAGTACTGGGCTTCCTGCAGCAATTTGTCTAGCTCTTTTTGAAGTAACTATTACTAATTCAAATCTGTTATTAAATATTTTTAATAAGTCTGTAACTGTTGGTTTTATTATCATTCTAATCAATCTCCTTTATTAATTTTTTAATTGTTATCTTCTACATCTTCTTTAGTTATATCTTTATCTAATCTTGATGCTACTGTTTCTGGTTGAACAGCAGATAATATTACATGTCCTGAATCCATTATTATAACTGCTCTTGTTCTTCTTCCAGAGGTTGCATCCACTGCCATTTTGCTATCTTTAGCTTCTTGAACTAATCTTTTTATTGGGGCAGAATCTGGATTTACAATTGATATTATTCTATTTGCAGAAACAATATTTCCAAAACCTATATTTATTAATTGCATTAATTCATCTCCTTTCAAAATTTGCCTTTGCAAATTTTGTGCTATTCATTTTTATCACACAAATACTAAAGTAGTATTATATACTTTTTACGGGCAGACCCTGTGTCTGCCCCTACATTTTTATTCTATGTTTTGAATCTGTTCACGTACATTCTCTAGCTCAGTCTTTATATCCACAACAAAGTTTGTTATTTCTAAATTGTTTGCTTTTGAACCTATTGTATTTGTTTCTCTATTCATTTCTTGAATTAAAAAGTCTAGTTTTTTTCCTATTGCAATCTCTGAATTTAATAAATTTAAGAATTGTGAAATATGACTTTTAAGTCTTGTTATTTCTTCTTCTACAGAGCACTTGTCTGAATAAATAACTACTTCTTGTGCTAATCTAGATTCATCTACTACATCTGTTTTTAAAAGTTCTTTTATCCTTGTTTCTAATTTTACTATATATTCATCTACAAGTCCAGTAGAAATACTAGAAATTTGCTTGATTTTTTCTGAAACTGTATCTATTCTTTTTTCTAAGTCCTCTTTTATTTTATTTCCTTCTACTTGTCTCATTTCTATGAAACTTTTTATTGCCTGATCTAAAGCAATAAATAATTCTTTTTCTATAACTTCTTCTGCTTCTTCTTCTACTTTTATATTTAAAACATCTGGAAATTTAGATATATCCATTATATTTATATTATCTATAATTTCCGCTTCTTTAGATAATTTTTTCAATTCATTTATATATTTTTTTGCTATGTCTGTATTTAATTTTATGTTTTTTCCCAAATCACTATTATTGTTAAATGTAATAAATACATCTATTTTTCCTCTAGATACAGAATTTAAAATCTCTTTTTTTATTCTATCTTCTAGATAGTTTAAGCTCCTTGGCATTTTTATACTTATATCATTAAATCTATTATTAACAGATTTAATTTCTACTATGTACTCTCTTCCCTCATTCTCAAATATGCTTCTTCCATATCCTGTCATGCTTTTAATCATTTGCTGTTACCACCTTTCTTGGTCTTCCCCTTTTTTTAGGTACATTATTATTTTTTTGTTCTTCCTCTTTTGTTTCTTCTTGTACTATTTCTTGTTTTTTAGGTCTACCTCTTTTTTTAGGTTTACTTTCTTCTTTTATTTCTTTTTTTATGCTTTCTCTTTTCTTAACGCTTTTTGTTTTACTAACTGTACTTTCCGTATTTTGTTTTGTTTCTTTTACTTCTTCTTTTTTAGGTCTGCCTCTTCTTTTTGGAGTATTGGTTTCTTCTTTTTTATCTGACTTTTTTGTAGATTCAGTAGTCTTCTTAGCCTTGGTTATTTTGTTTTCTTTTTTAGCTGACTTTTTCTCTTTTTTTACTTCTTCTATTTGTCCTTTTTCTTCACTTTTTAAGTTTTCTTTTTTATCTTCTTCTACTTTTTCTATAACTTTTTGAGTGTCTTCTGTCTTTTCCTCTTCGTATTGGACATTTCTTCTTTTATTTTCCTTTTTTACAATTTCCTTTATATCGCTAGCTTCATCTAGATATTTTTTCTTTGTTTTTACTGATATATATATGCATTTTATTATGTAATAAATTCCTATATAAGAACTTACCATTAGATAATATTTTTTATGAGCTTCACTAACTTCAAAAATTACATAAGGTAAAAATAATGTTGTAAGTGCAATTGTTAAAGCTTCTACTCCATACATTGCAATTGCTCCGTTATCTTTTTTATATGCAATTTCAAATAGGCAAATTGCTAATCCTAAAATAATAATACTGAAAATATTAAAGTCCACTATACGAACATTTTTTGTACTTCCAGCACTTCCTAATATTAAAAATATAAAATATGATATTGCAATAATTGCAATTATGATATTTGTAAAAATATTTTTTCTTGCTTGTTCTTTTATATCATCTGGTAGTTTTGTTTTTTGTGTAATTTCACTTTCTATTTTTTCTACCATTTCCTTTTTCATTTATATATTTCCTCCTAAATCTTCTAGTTCATACATTATAACACTTGTCATTGCCAATGCTACTGTTTCTGTTCTTAGAATTCGTTTTCCCAAAGTTATTACTTTTGCGCCACTATTTTTTAACAATTCTACTTCTTCTTTATCTATTCCACCCTCTGGACCTATTATAATTCCTATATTTATCTTGCCATTGCTTTTATTCTTTATTTTTAATAGTTCATCTTTTAATGTATTGGTTTGCTCATTTTCATAAGCCAATAATACTATATCATAATTTTGGATTAAATTACAAACATTTTTAATATTTATAATATTATTAACTTTAGGCACAATGTCTCTTCCACTTTGCTTTGCAGCAACTTCTGAAATTTTTTGCCATCTTTCTATTTTTTTGTTCTTTGTTTTTTCATCAAACTTTACAACACATCTTTTCATTTCTATTGGTGTAATTTCATATGCTCCAAGTTCAACACTTTTCTGAATTATTAGTTCCATTTTATCAGCTTTTGGTAAACCTTGAAATATGCTAATTTGCACATTAGATTCACAATTAGAACTAGTTTCATTAAATATTATACATTCTATATTATCACTATTTATTTTAGAGATTCCGCAAGTATAATTTATTGATGTTTCCAAATTACATATTTGTATATTATCATCTACTTTTAATCTTAAAACATTCTTAATATGTTTTACATCTTCTCCTACTATTGTTATTTTATTATCATTTAATTGTTCAGTTTTTACAAAAAATTTTGGCATTAAAATTCTCCTATTCTTCATTCCATTGGGTTATATCAAAATAATCTAAATTTTTATTTTTTTCTAAAGCTTCTATTTTTTTAATATTTCCATTTAAATATTCCTGAATATCAATCCTATCTCCATTTAAATACAATATTCCATTTTCTATATTTGATATCTTAGCATATTCTTCCTTATATTCTTTACACTTTTCTATTCTTTCTTTGGATTTAATTTTTCCTGCATTATTTATTCCTTTTCTTTTTAAAAAATAAGTTGTAACAACATTTTTAATTAATTCTTGCTTATATTTTATATAAGATTTTACTTTTTCTTGTGGAATTGAAAAGCACTTTCCATGCCAAAAAATTTTTTCTTTGCTAGTTTCATTGTTAAAGTAATCAAAAAAATATTGTGAAAATACTGCAAGTATCTCATTAGAATAATAATTTTTATCCGAATTCAAATCTGATACTAATTTTGTTGGATTTAAAAATATAAAACTTACTTCATCTGCACCAAATATTGAAATACAATTGTACTTTCTAGTAAAAAATTCTACTGTTCTTTGCATATTCTGTAAGAATCCATTTTCATGGTTTATTAATAAATTAAGCATCTTATTTTTAGTTGCATCTTTGCCATCCAAATTTATTACTAATGGATTTTTTTGACTTACCCTCATGCTATATTTTTTTCTTATTTGTGCAAAATAATTGTTCCACATACTCATTTCTCCTTTTGCATTATAAAAATTTAAGTAGAAGAAACTTCTACTTAAATTTAATGTAATATACTAATAATTATCTATTAGTTCTATAAGATATTTCGTGGAATACGTTCCAATACATAAATATTACATCTATATATATTTTAGCACATTGTCACTTTATTGTCTATCCAAATATTCCTCTTTTCTTTACTGGTGGTTGTTCATTCATAGTTTTTGCAAGCTGATTTAGTAGCTCTCTTTGCTCTGCTGTTAATCTCTTTGGGGTTTGAACTACAACAGTGAATATATAGTCCCCATTCCAATTTCCATTTACTGCTTTAAATCCTTTTCCTCTTATAGAAAATTTAGTTCCTGTCTGTGTTCCTTCTGGAATTCTATATATTTCCTCTTTTCCATCTACCATCGGAATCTTTAAATCTGCTCCAAGAGTAGCTTGTGTAAATGTGATTGGTATTTGGCAAATTACATTGTCTCCATTACGAGAAAATACACTGTGTCTTTTTATATTTACAACTATGTATAAATCTCCTTTTGGACCACCTTTTTCTCCTGGTTCTCCTTCTCCTCTTAATACTACTGTCTGATTATCTGAAATCCCAGCTGGTATTTTTACTTTTATTTTGACTGGTTTTCTTATTTTTCCTTTGCCTTTACATTCAGTACATTTTTCTTGAATTACTTTTCCTTCTCCATTACAATTAGGACAAGTTTTTGTTGTTTGCATTTGTCCAAGTATTGTAGAAACAGTCTGTCTTATTGTTCCTGTTCCATTACATGCCTTACAAGTTTCTACTTTAGTTCCTGGTTTTGCTTTGTTTCCATGACATGTTGGGCATTCTTCATCTCTATTAATTGCTATTTCTTTTTCTACTCCCAAATAAGATTCTTCAAATGTTATATTCATACTGTATTTTAAATCTCTTCCTTTTTTAGGGCCATTTTTAGTTCTAGAAGTTCTTCCACCAAAGCCTCCTCCAAAGAATGATGAAAATATATCTCCTAAGTCTCCAAAATCAGAAAAGCCATCAAATCCTGATGTAGAATATGAATAATATCCGCCTCCTGGGTTCCCTCCTCCAAAGCCTTGTGGTCCATCTGGGCCAAATTGGTCATACATTTTTCTTTTCTGCGGATTAGATAATGTCTCATATGCTTCTGACACTTCTTTAAATTTTTCTTCTGCTTCTTTTTTATTATCTGGATTTGCATCAGGGTGATATTTTTTTGCTAATTTTCTATATGCTTTTTTTAGTTCTTCATCTGTTGCTGTTTTCTCTACACCTAAAATTTCATAAAAGTCTCTTTTATTTGCCATTTATTAAATGCCTCCTCATTTTTTAATTGTTTCTATAATAATTTCATTATTACACAAATAATTAAAAAGATGTGGGAAGTGGGCAGTGTGATTTATATGGTCAAGACTTCGCAGTCTTTTCCATATTTTTCACACTTCGCACCTCGCACTTCACACTTCATTCAATTGCTATTTGTTGTCTCCATTATCTTCTACTTTATAATCTGCATCATAAACATTTCCATTATTATCTGTTCCAGCACCTGTTGCATTTTGTCCTTCTGCTCCAGCTGCATTTGCTCCATTTGCTGCTGCATTTTGTTTATATAATTGTTCTGATATTTGATAGAATACAGTTGTTAATTTTTCTGTTGCTTCTTTAATTGTATCAACATTATTTGTTTCTAATGCTTTTTTAACATTTTCTATTTCTGCTTCTACTTTTGCTTTTTCTTCGCCACTTATTTTATCTCCTAATTCATCTAAAGTTTTTTGGCTACTATATACTAAACTTTCAGCATTATTTTTAACTTCAACTTCTTCTTTTCTCTTTTTATCTTCGCTTGCATGTGCTTCTGCATCTTTAACAGCTTTTTGAATATCATCTTCTGAAAGATTTGTGCTTGCTGTTATAGAAACATTTTGCTCATTTCCTGTTGCCATATCTTTTGCAGATACGTGAACTATACCATTTGCATCTATATCAAATGTAACTTCGATTTGTGGAATTCCTCTTGGAGCTGGTGGTATTCCTGTCAATTGGAATCTTCCTAATGTTTTATTGTATGCAGCCATTTCACGTTCACCTTGTAGTACGTGAACTTCAACACTTGTTTGACCATCTGCTGCTGTTGAGAATACTTGTGATTTTTTAGTTGGTATTGTTGTATTTCT
>CAKPJM010000036.1 GCA_934162625.1 uncultured Clostridia bacterium | reverse complement strand
TTGGAATTAGCAAAGCAAATAACTATAAATCTAGATTATGTTGAAAAGGTTATATTTGTACCAGTAAGTACAAAATACAATAGAAAAAACAATTTGGTAGATGATAATCACAGATATAATATGCTTGAACTAATGTGTAAGGGAGAAGAGAAACTAGAGGTCTCTGACATAGAATTAACATATGGAAGACAGATGTACACAATAGAAACTCTAGATATATTTAAAGACAAGTATCCTGAATATGACATTTATTTTATTATGGGAACAGATAATTTAAAAAATCTGCATACATGGATGAAGCCAGAAAAAATATTAAATAATTATAAAATAATTGTATTAGAAAGAGGAGAAGACAAATTAGAAGAAATAGCAGAAAATGATAAACTACTAAAAAGCAATAAAAAATCACTAATAAGTGTAAAAAAAATAAAGCCTATAGAACTAAGTTCAACAATGATTAGAGAAAAAATAAAAAGAGGAGAAAACGTAGAAAGATTTTTAAAAAAAGAAGTTTTAGAATATATTGATAAAAATGGACTATATAAATTGTAATTTGCGTGAGAGAACCCTCCGTCAAACCTTCGGTTTGCCACCTCCCTTAAATAAGGGAGGCAAGGTCTTGGCTCCCTTATCTAAGGGGGCTGTCGGCGTAGCCGACTGGGGGTTCTTTTAATACAATATATTTTGAAACATTGTAGGGGCAGGCCCTGTGTCTGCCCGAAAAAATCAATTGCATATATCCGAAAACAATTTCATTTCAATGTGTTTTGCGTTTTTGGGCGGACACAGGGCCCGCCCCTACACCTCTCACATCACACTTCATGCTAAAATTCAATAAATTTATAAACTGCTTCTGCAAAACCACCCTTTTCAACAGAATTTTTAGTTGTATATTTTGCTACTTGTTTTAGTTCATCATAAGCATTTGCAACGGCAACGCCAATGCCAGAATTTTTGACCATATCTAAATCATTTAGATTATCTCCAACAGCCATAATTTCATTGCTATTTATTTTTAAATGATTGCCTAAGATATTAAGAGCTGTACTCTTATTTATTCCTTTAGGGGATACATCTAAATATTCATATTCTTTATTAATAACAGTGTCCTTATATTCCCCATATTTTCTTATAGTAGTAACAGATACATTTAAAGAATCTAAAATCTCTTCTTTAATATCTGACAAATCTGTTTCTGATGAAATTATTAGTTTGCAAGGTTCAATATTGTTAAAACTAAGGTAATATTTTAAATCATCAATCACAGTTATCTCAAGAGAATTATCATAGTAATTATCTTCTTGCAATTTAAAATTTCTTAAATCCATAAATTTTAAACTTTCTGTAATTATTTCATTTTCAGTATATACATGAACATGTAAATTGTATTTCCTTGCAATATCAATACATTTATCAACATCAGAAGAAGATAATAATTTTTTGTATATTTCTTCTCCTGTTTTCAAATTTATAATTTGATTCCCATTTCCAAAGATTCCATATGACGCGTTAAATTTAGAGAACATTCCTTTTATTATAGGATAAGTTTTTCCAGTGCAAATAACAAAGTCTATGTTTTTATTATTAATATCATTTATTGCTTTAAGATTAGTTTGAGCTATATTATTGTCTCTACCAATTATAGTGCCATCTAAATCGCTAGCAACTAATTTTATCATTTTAATATTACCTCCAAGGATATAATAAGTTAAATATAATCACACAATTATTATTATACCATAAAGTGGTAAAAAAGTAAACATAATATAGAAAAATCCCATAATTGAATTAACAATTATGGGAAGAAAGCATTAGTCTACTGGAACTTTGTCTGCAATGCCAAGATAAGTGGTGTTGGAGCCACCAGAAGCCACATGAAATCCGTATTCTTTAGCGATTAAATTCGCTCTTTCAACGGAGAAAGATAAGTGAACGGGAATAAGGCGTTGAAATTTATATTCGTGTTTGAGGTCGAACAAGATGTTACAAATTTCTTTGCAGATCTCAAATTCTTCGAGGGAATCTTGAGTTTCGCTAAATTTTAATTTTTGGGTATGCCTAAAAAAATGGGCAATGTCGCAAAAAGGTGCTTTTGAAAGAGAAACTTTTTTCCAGCAAATATAAGTATTAGGGCTGACAGAGAATGCTTCAAAACCATATTTTAAGGCAAGTACTTCGAGGACACTGAAATCAATTGGTAAATCAATCTCAACTAAATTCTCAAATGTTTTCGAGGAAAAGAGATCTTTAGATAACCTAAAAATTTCTTCCAAAAATTTAGCCTCATCATCTGAAGAATTTAAAGACTCAATGTACCGGAACAAAGTTCCAAGATCAATATTTGTGTCTGTCAAAACAAACACTCCTTTCTAATAAATTTGGTAAGTAAATTATACAACACAACGAAAATTATGTCAATTGAGTCAAATATTACTTGATAAAAAGATATCTTTATAATATAATACAACCAAAAGAAAGAGAGAGTAGAATGTCAAATTTTGTGCACTTACATGTCCATAGTGAGTTTAGCTTACTAGATGGAGCAAATAGAATAAAAGATTTACCAGCAAGAGCAAAAGAATTAGGAATGGATTCTATTGCTCTTACTGACCATGGAGTTATGTTTGGGGTAGTAGATTTTTATAAAGAATGTAAAAAGCAAGGCGTAAAGCCCATTATAGGATGCGAAGTATATGTTGCTCCAAGAACAAGATTTGATAAAGAGCCTAATATAGATAACCGCTATTATCATCTTATTTTGCTTGCAAAAAACGAAACAGGGTACAAGAATTTAACGCATTTAGTATCAATGGGGTTTACAGAAGGCTTTTATTATAAGCCACGTATAGATTATGAAATATTGGAGAAATACCATGAAGGGCTTGTGTGCTTAAGTGCATGCCTTGCTGGAAATGTAAATAGAGAGATTTTAAAAAACAATATAGAAAAAGCCGAAGAGGTTGCTCTATGGCATAAAAATTTATTCGGAGAAGACTACTACTTAGAAATACAACCAAATGGGCTTCCAGAACAAGTATTAGTAAATCAAAAATTAATAGAAATGTCCAAAAAATTGGATATTCCTTTAGTTGCAACAAATGATTCACATTATTTAAAAAAAGAAGATGCATACAACCATGAGGTTTTACTTTGCATACAAACAGGCAAAAAAATGACAGATGAAGATAGAATGCGCATGGGAACAGATGAATTTTATGTAAAGTCACCAAGGGAAATGGAAGAGTATTTTAAAAATGTTCCGGAGGCAATAGAAAACACAGTAAAAATAGCAGAAAAATGTAATTTGGATTTTGAATTTGGCAATACAAAACTTCCAAACTATGAAGTGCCAGCAGAATTTGCAACACATACAGATTATTTTAAGAAACTTGCAAAAGATGGACTTGCAAGAAGATATGGAGAGAATCCAAGCAATGAAATAAAAGAACGTTTTGAATATGAATTATCTGTAATAGAAAAAATGGGATATGTAGATTATTTCTTAATTGTATGGGACTTTATAAATTATGCTAGAACACAAGGAATAGCAGTAGGGCCAGGACGTGGTTCTGGAGCAGGTTCAATTGTTGCGTATGCTCTAGGAATTACAGGTATAAATCCAATAAAATATAATTTACTTTTTGAAAGATTTTTAAATCCAGAAAGAATAAGCATGCCCGACTTTGACGTAGATTTTGACTACGAAAGAAGAGGAGAGGTAATAGATTATGTTGGCAGAAAATATGGAAAAGACCATGTTTCTCAAATAATAACATTTGGAACAATGTCTGCAAGAATGGTAATAAGAGATGTTGCTAGAGCTTTAGATGTTCCTTATGCAGAAGCGGATAAACTTGCAAAAATGGTTCCAAATGAACTTCATATTACAATAAAAAAGGCTCTAGAGCAAAATAGAGAATTTGGAAATCTATATGAACAAGATGAGCAAACAAGAAAATTATTAGATATAGCAATGGGATTAGAAGGACTTCCAAGACAGGCTTCAACACATGCTTGCCGGAATAGTAATTACAAAAGATCCTGTAATAGATTATGTGCCACTATATGTAAATGAAGGTACAATTTCAACACAATATATAATGACAACCCTAGAAGAACTAGGTTTATTAAAAATGGACTTTTTGGGGCTTCGTACACTTACAGTTATTTCTGATACAATAAAACTAGTAAAAAAATGTAGGGGAATAGATGTAAAAATTGACAAAGAAATGAATGACAAAAAGGTATTTGAAGAGACCTGGCAAAGCGGAAACACATCAGGTGTATTTCAATTTGAAAGCCAAGGTATGAGAAACTTTATGAAGGAACTAAAACCAGATTGCTTAGAAGATATAATTGCAGGTGTTTCTTTGTACAGACCAGGGCCAATGGATCAAATACCAAGATATATAAAAAATAAGCTTAATCCAGAACATAGTGAATACACACATCCAAGCTTAGAGCCAATATTAAACGTAACATATGGATGTATGGTGTACCAAGAGCAAGTTATGCAAATAGTTAGAGATTTAGCCGGTTATTCTTTAGGAAGAGCTGATTTAGTTAGACGTGCCATGGGAAAGAAAAAATTAGATGTAATGGCAAAGGAAAGAGAAAACTTTATACATGGACAAACAGATGAAAATGGAAATGTAATAATTCCTGGATGTGTTAGAAATGGAATAGATGAAAAATCTGCAGATAAAATATTTGACGAAATGGCTGAGTTTGCGAAATATGCATTTAATAAATCACATGCAGCAGCATACGCTGTTGTAGCGTATGAAACTGCATATTTAAAAACATATTATCCACCAGAATTTATGGCAGCAACATTAAATAGCTTCTTAGGAAATCTAGATAAAGTTCCAGAATATATAGATGAATGCAAAAGATTAAAAATAGAGATTTTAAAACCAGATATTAATAAAAGTTATACAAAATTTGCAGTTTATGGAGATAAAATAAGATTCGGACTTCGGAAGTGTAAAAAATGTTGGAACAGCTGTTGTTGATACTATTGTAAAAGAAAGAAAACAAAATGGAGAATTCAAAAGCTTTACAGATTTTTGCGAAAGAATGCAAGGAGAATCTGTAAATAAAAAATGCATAGAAAGCTTAATAAAAGCAGGAGCCTTTGATGAATTTGAACAAACAAGAAGTACACTTTTAGCATCGTTTGAAACAATAATAGATACAATAAACGATACATCGAAAAAGACAATGCAAGGCCAAGTTACAATGTTTGACTTAGGAAAAACAGAAGATGAAAAAATAGAAAACATGAAATATAAATTTACAACATTAAAAGAATTTGATGAAAAAGAGTTATTATCAATGGAAAAAGAAATGCTTGGAATTTATATATCTGGACATCCATTAGAAAAGTTTAGAAAGAATATAGAAAAAGTTGCAACAATTAATACTCTTCAAATGATACAAATGAAAGAGCAAAATGATTTTAGCCAAGATGGAAAACCAGTAAAATATGTTGGAATAATAAATTCTATAAAGAAAAAATATACAAAGAAAAATACATTAATGGCATTTATGACAGTAGAAGATTTATATGGAAGTACAGAAATAATAGTATTTGACAGTTGTTATAGTAAAGCACAAAATATTTTACTAGAGGAAAATATAGTGCTAATAGAAGGACGTTTAAGCATAAGAGAAGATGATGATGTAAAAATAGTTGCAAATAGTATAACAGAATTTAACGAAAACACAACAATAAATAATGCAGTGGCAGGTCAAGAATTTGCTAAAAGACAGACTACAAATAGTATAGGAACAAATGAAACTGTTCGACCTAAAATGATAATAATAAATATAACAAATTTATCAGAAGAACAAAAATCAAAATTAAGAGGAGCAATAAAATTCTTTTCAGGAGATAGAAATAATATAGCAATAAGTGTAAAAAATGAAGATAAAATATTACCATGTGGAGCAATATATTTAACAGAAGAAATTCTAAAGCAATTTGAAGAGATAGTAGGAAAAGAAAATATAGAATTGTAATTTTACGAAGTGAGAAGTGTGAAGTGAGAAGTGTGAAAAAAAGGCGTATGCGAAGGCTTGAACCATAAAACCCACCTTCCACATCACACTTCTCACTTGCATTAGACAAATTTCAGTTTTTATAGTAATTAGAATAAAAATTATTTAAAGGTAAAAAGAAAAATATAATCAAACGAATAACAATAAAAAATCTGAATAAAATTAATAAAATCTATTGACTTTTTATATAAATGGGTATAAATTATTAGCAGTCGAAGAAGTAGACTGCTAATTTTTAACAAAAAGTGACAAATAATCAAATCAAAAGGAGGAATGTGATTATGATTAAACCATTAGCAGATAGAGTACTAATAAAAATGATAGAAAGTGAAGAAACTACAAAAAGCGGAATCATTTTATCAAGTGGTTCTAAAGAAAAACCACAAATAGCAGAAGTTGTAGCAGTAGGACCAGGAACAGAAGATGTAAAGATGTATATAAAAGAAGGTGACAAAGTTATTATAAATAAATATTCTGGAACAGAAGTAAAATATGAAGATACGGAGTATACGATAGTTAAGCAGGAGGATGTCTTGGCTATAGTTGAATAGAGAAAAACGAATGAAAATCAGCATCTTGCACATTTTCGTTTTCAATAAAAATCCTCAACGTACCCATGTACGCCTCCGGTTTTTATTTTAACGAAAATGCACAATATACTAATTTTGATTCGTTTTGAATTGCGAAATAAAGGAGACGTATTAAAGAAAATGTTATAAAAGAAAAGGAGACGATATATATGTCAAAAGAGATTAAATTTGGAGAAGATGCCAGAAAGAAAATGTTAGATGGCGTAAATAAATTAGCTGATACAGTTAAAGTAACATTGGGACCAAAAGGAAGAAATGTTGTATTAGATAAAAGTTTTGGTGCACCACTTATTACAAATGATGGTGTTACAATAGCAAAAGAAATTGAATTAGATGACCCATATGAAAATATAGGAGCTAGATTAGTTAAAGAAGTTGCAACTAAAACAAACGACATTGCAGGTGATGGAACAACAACAGCAACAGTTTTAGCACAAGCTATAATTAAAGAAGGAGTAAAAAATGTAGCAGCTGGTGGAGATCCAATGGCTATAAAAAGAGGAATAGATAAAGCAGTAGAATCAGCAGTAGAAGGACTAAAAGGAATTAGCTCAGAAATAAATGGAAAAGAAGATATAGCAAGAGTAGCAAGTATTTCTGCAAACAGCAATGAAATAGGAGAATTAATTGCAGAAGCAATGGAGAAAGTCTCAAAAGATGGTGTTATTACAATAGAAGAATCTAAAACAGCAACAACAGGATTAAATGTTGTTGAGGGTATGCAATTTGATAAAGGATATATATCACCATATTTCGTAACAGATACAGATAAAATGGAAACAGTAATGGAAAATCCATATATATTAATTACAGATAAAAAGATTAGCAATATCCAAGAAATATTACCATTGCTAGAAAGTTTAATGCAACAATCAGGAAAATTACTAATAATAGCAGATGATATTGAAAGCGAAGCATTATCAACATTAGTACTAAACAAATTAAGAGGAGTGCTAAATGTTGCTGCAGTAAAAGCTCCAGGCTTTGGAGATAGAAGAAAAGAGATGCTAGAGGATATAGCAGTTTTAACAGGTGGAGAAGTTATAACTTCTGATTTAGGATTAGAATTAAAAGATACAACAATTGAACAATTAGGAAGAGCAAAACAAGTTAAAATACAAAAAGAAAACACAATAATAGTAGATGGAGCAGGAGATAAAGAAAAATTATCTGCAAGAGTAAAACAAATAAAAACACAACTAGAAGAGACAACAAGCGAATTTGATAAAGAAAAATTACAAGAACGTCTAGCAAAAATAGCTGGAGGAGTAGCTGTAATAGAAGTTGGTGCAGCAACAGAAGTAGAAATGAAAGAGAAGAAACTAAGGATAGAAGATGCTTTATCTGCAACAAAAGCAGCTGTTGAGGAAGGAATAGTTGCAGGAGGAGGAACAGCACTTGTAAATATTATGCCAGCAGTAGAAAAATGTTTAAATAATTTATCAGAAGAAGAAAAAATAGGTGCGAAAATAGTTTTAAAAGCATTAGAAGAACCAGTAAGACAAATTGCAACAAATGCAGGATTAGAAGGTGCAGTTATATTAAATAAAATAAAATCAAGTGAAGATGGAATTGGATTTAATGCAGCAAAAGAAGAATATGTTGATATGAAAAAAATAGGTATTGTTGACCCAACAAAAGTAACACGTAGTGCACTTCAAAATGCAGCAAGTATAGCATCAATGATTCTTACAACAGAAAGTGTTGTAACAGAGAAAAAAGAAAAGGAATGCGGATGTAATCATGCAAATGCAGGAATGCCACAAGGAATGGAAGGAATGTACTAATATATATTGACATTTCACGTGATAATATATTATACTCATATTATACAAATGATTATGAGGTGATAATATATGGTAACCGATAAAAGTGGAAAAATATTTGAGAACAGAAGAAAAACAGAGAGAAGAAAAGAAAATATAAAAGTGTATGAAGAAAAAAGAAAAACAGAAAGAAGAAAAGAAACTAAAAAATAGGATAGCTAAGAAAGGCTATCCTTATTTTATATAATAGAAAAGCCATGCAACTTTCCTATTATATAATTACATTGCACAGAAAATTTATTCCATAAATTTTTGTGCGCGAACAAATTTACTGAAAATTTCAATTTTATAGAGAAATATAAAAAGTAGAGAAAAGACTGAAAATTGAAAATTTTCAGATTTGTTCAAAATTAACAACATCCGTTGTTATTTCCACCGCAACAGCAGCATATTAATATTATAAGGATTATAATCCAGCAGCAATCTCCACCGAATCCGAATCCGCATCCGCATCCTCCTCTATTTTCTGGCATAATATTTCACCTCCTCAAAATAAGTACACACTTTTCCATAAAGTTAAGTGGGGGACTAAATTTAGCAGCAGCAACCCCTATTACCATATCCATAGAAAAGTAGTAAGAATAGAATGATAAACCATAAAATTTCATCATTTGAAGAACAACAACTTCTCATGGCGCATACTCCCTTCTAAACTTTATTTTTTAATCATTAGTATGTTATATATTATTCATTTTTTAAAAATGTGTTACAGGAGACAATGTAATTTTTGCAAGCATGTAAATTTGACAAAAACAAAAAAATATAGTAAAATTATATCTAGTTTGTACCTAAAAGTAGGTAAAGTATGAGATTTTTGTATAAAGAATTAATGGTTTTGAGATAATATTATAAAAATGTATGGAGAGATAGTTACATTTTAAAAAAATAATATTTATAGAATTATAAAAATTAATTTAAGAGAAAATAAATTAATAACTACAAAATCATTAGTTTAAAATATTAAGCTATTTTTTATTGAATGGAAAAAATGCTATTCAATTAAAATTTTGTTAGCTAATTTTGGTGTGTAAAATTAGTATATATTTGTAATATAAAAATGTTGTACAAAAGGAAAAGAAAGGGAGAAAAATAAAATGGAAGAAATTTTAAACAACAATGCAAAAACTGAAAAACCAAAAAGAAAATATAGACCAAGGACAAATAAAACAAACAAAGTAAATAAAGAAGGAGAAAAAACTAAAAGAACAAATAAAAAAACTAAAGAAAAAAATCAAGGGGAACAATTTAGATTTAAGAAAGAAAAATTAAAAATAATACCTTTAGGTGGTTTATTAGAAATAGGAAAAAACATTACAGTATTTGAATATGAGAATGATATTGTATTAGTAGATTGTGGATTGGCATTCCCAGAGGATGACATGCTTGGAATAGATTTGGTTATACCAGATTTAACATATTTAGAAAAAAATAAAGAAAAAATTAGAGGATTAGTTATAACTCATGGACACGAGGACCATATAGGGGCAATACCATATTTATTAAAACAATTTAATGTGCCTATATATGGAACTAAACTTACAATTGGACTAATAGAACATAAATTAGAAGAACATAAGTTATTAAGAAGTGCAAAACTAAAAGTAGTTACTCCAGGACAAACAGTAAATTTAGGATCGATGAAAGTTGAATTTATAAGAATTACACACAGTATACCAGATGCATGTTCACTTGCTATTCATACACCAGTAGGAACAGTTGTGCATACAGGTGATTTCAAAATAGATTATACACCAATAGATGGAGAAATGATTGATTTTGGAAGGCTTGCAGAACTTGGAAATAAAGGCGTTTTAGCTCTTATGTCTGACAGTACAAACTCAGAAAGAAAAGGTTATACTATGTCTGAAAGTACAGTTGGAGAAGTGCTAGATAAATTATTTATAAATTGTACAAAAAGAATTGTAGTTGCAACATTCTCTTCAAATGTTCATAGAATCCAACAAATTGTCAATTCTGCAGTTAAATATGGAAGAAAAGTTGCAATATGTGGAAGAAGTATGGTAAACACTATTGAAACAGCAAGAAAATTTGGATATATAAAAGTTCCAGATAATGTTTTTATAGATATAGATATGATAAAATCATATCCAGATGAAAAATTAACAATAATAACAACTGGAAGCCAAGGAGAAACTATGTCAGCACTTACAAGAATGGCATCAGGAGAACATAAAAAAGTTCAAATAACTCCAAATGATTTAATAATAATATCTGCAAACCCAATACCAGGAAATGAAAACTCAGTTTCTAAAGTTATAGATGATTTAATGAAAATTGGCGCTGAAGTAATTTATAATGCACTAGAAGATATACACGTTTCTGGACATGCTTGCCAAGAAGAACAAAAACTAATGATTAGTTTAGTTAGACCAAAATACTTTATACCAGTACATGGTGAATACAGACAATTGATAGCTCATAGTGAAACAGCAAAAAAAATTGGAGTTGATCCAGAAAATATATTTATTATGACAAACGGTAGAATATTAGAACTTAATGAATATGAAGCGAAACTTACAGGAACAGTACCAGTTGGAAAAATAATGGTAGATGGATTAGGCGTAGGTGACGTTGGAAATATAGTTTTAAGAGATAGACAACGCTTGTCTCAAGATGGTCTTATAATAATAGTATTAACAATGGATTCAACAACAGGAAGAGTAGTGGCAGGCCCAGATGTACTTTCTAGAGGATTTGTATATGTAAGAGAGTCAGAAAACTTAATGGAAGAAATAAAGCAGCTATTAAGAGCAAAAATATTAAAGCTTGAAGAAAAACATATAACTGATTGGACAACAATAAAATCATTATTAAGAGAAGAATTAAGAGATTATATTTATAAAAAAACGAAAAGAGAACCGATGATTTTGCCAATAATTATGGAAATTTAATAAAACGTTGTATGGGTCGCCGCCTTCGGCGACCCATAATCGTAGAATCAAGCAAAAATGTAGGGGCAGGCCCTGTGTCTGCCCAAAATATCTGAAAAAAATTCTAGGGACTGTCCCTCTTTTGTTGAATAACAAAAGGGGACTGTCCTGAATTTTTACAAAAAATAAATTCTCTTAAAGTATTGACATATAAAAATATATAATCTAAAATGTACATAACAAATACAAAAAAGTAAAAAATACAAAAGAAGGAGAGGAGAAAAACAAATGGAAAAATTAAAAAACAAAAACTCCAATGGTATTACTTTGATTGCCCTAATAATAACAATAATAGTAATGATAATATTAGTAGGAGTAACAATAACAGTAGCGCTAAATGGAGGATTATTTAATACAGCACAAAGTGCTGCAACAAAT